>JAMOOB010000490.1 GCA_027066265.1 Desulfurococcales archaeon | reverse complement strand
TCTTCGGCATGGAGGTTAGGGACGCTATCGAGAGGTTCATCAGTTTCGTTGCTCCGCTGTGCTTCGGCATCAGCAACGCGATGTATCTGCCTATATGCAGATGTCTCTCCCTCCCATGCATGGTTCGAGCAGGCGCGTGCATAGCCCTCAACTCCAAGAGGCTGAGCATCATCTGCAGAGAGCGCGATGTGTACAGCCCGAAGATCCTTCTCGCCAGTGCGCGCCCCCTAAAGATATGGCTGTGCTTCGCCACGATGTATAGAGAACCCGTTGTCATCCCGAAGCTGGAGCTCGATATAGCCGAGCTGATGAGACTAAGAAGAGAGGAAGCTAGTGCGTCGGAGCTACGCGGCGTTCTCCTCAACGTGCTGAAGCTGTGGCACAGCGCAGAGCTCGTTATCAGCAGTATACTGGGTATAAAGCTTGAGGGCTACAGAGAACCGAGTAGCACCGTTCTCAGAACACCGGAGTCAACAATATGGATAGAAACATCAGCTAGATGCGCAGAGTTCCTAGAGAAGCTGGTTAGCGCTGCAGAGACCTGTCTGTAACCACAGCTGTGGTTACGACGCTAGGAGCTCCTTCACCCAGTCGGTGTATGGCAGCGCTCCATCTCTGTGCGCTAGCCTTGCCTCTGCATCTATGTTCGTGATGACTACGTACATGTTCTTCTTCGCCGCGTTGCTGGCTACCCTAACCGCTTTCTCCCACTGCAGCGTTGGTATCCTTATCACGAGCTTCGCGCTTCCGGTAATCGCGAGGTCTATCCGTGCACCGGTGCCGAGCTCCTTCTCAAGCTCGTTGAGGAGCTCCTCGATCTCTACGCTTCTTCTCTCGGTGTGGAGCGTGTCCAGCACTATCCTTGAGTACTCCCACCTAACCTCGCCAGGAATCGTGATCTCGATGCTGCTGGGCGTGATAGTCACAGTGACATCCCCCTCCGTACAGACGTACGCATCCTCTCTAGGGCGCTTCCTACACTGGAAACCAGCTCTTCTAAACGCCCTCACAGCGGCTTGAACCAGCGTCTCCGACGCTCTACCTCCTCTAGAAGAGCTAGACGAGGATCTGGACACGGTCGTTCTAGCCACCTCGCTCCACCGAGAGCATGCGGAGCAAAACCAAGGATATACGCGTAGCGCCCTCCCTACCCACAGCTGTGGAAACGGCTTTCTTCCGGTGGGTAGAGATATATTCTTCGCTTCGCTTATCCTCCCGGTGCGGTGCATGCCTCTTGCAATAGATAGGAAGCTCGATCGCAAGATGCGCGACGCTATCCGCGAGTTTGGCTATAGCTGCAGGAGGAGCGGAAGCGTTATTCGTTGCCACACCGTTTCGATCGATACCTTCATCGAGATCCATCCCGACCACATCGTGTTCTCCACCGTTGTCCCCGATACCCCTAGCGACTACTTCCATACTCCGTTCAGCAGCTTCATCAGCGAGCTCGTGAAGAGGTTCAGGGATCTCAACCCTGGGTGGAGCGTCGAGAAGACGGAGAACGGGTGGCGCATCACCGTGCGTGTTGGTGTGCCTAGCGATCCGGCTAGGCTCATAGACCTCGTTCGAACGCTCGCGCGCGGTAAGCATACGTATCTCGACACGGTGAAGAGGAGCGGAAGGGAGTCCGAGGAGTCTTCGAGGGAGGTGGGGAGAGAAGCCGAGAGGGGTTCTGAGGAGGAGGTCGAGACGCTTCTCTCCAGCGCTGTTAGGATCTACTTCGATCCCGATGAGTACGATGTTAGGGTTGAGGAGGTCGAGCCGGAGTGGAGAGACGAGTACTATGTCCACCTCTTCAACTGCGGCGAGGAGATCCCCAGCACCTTCATAGACGTCTACCTCCCGAAGATCGATCGCGGACTCGTGGAGGAGCTCAAGCAGGCTCTGAGAGAGTACGTGGAGAACTACCCTGTCTACCTAGACGATAGCACGCTCGAGAAGAGGAGAAGGCTCGTCCAGAGACTCGTGGACAGAATCGTCGAGGAGCTGAGGAAGAGAGGCTACAAACCGAAGATAGACTTCGTAGAGGTAGAGCGCTACTGGGACGAAGCGCACATCTCCGTCGAGCCGTAGCCACAGCTGCGGTATTGAGACGTGCTTTCGCTACCTATAAGAACCGGTGTTGCGGAGCGCTTCTCGGTGGTACTATGCCTAGCCTCCTAACCGATGAGATCATTGCTAGGCTGGCTAGCAAACGCCCGGAGGAGCTTACCGAGGAGGAGAAGAGGATTCTCAGGGAGTGGCTGATCAGAACACGTGGAAAGAGATCGTTTGCACAGGACATAAGGTGGCAAGCAAAGAACGTTCCGCCAACCGTCGGTGTCTGGCTTAGGCGTCCCAACAGGTACGATATCCCCGGTGTAGATACTCCGGACGTTAGGGAGAAGGAGATCGGTAAGAGGAAGGAGGCGAGGGTTGAGCCAGAGCGAGAGGAGCTGAAGAAGATAGCCGAGTACTACCTCAGGGAAGCCGAGGGCTATGAAGAGGCTGGCGCGCTTAAGCAAGCCATGAAGCTCAGGGAGCGCGCCAAGTACCTTCTCGAGGTAGCCGAAAAAGAACCTATAGATGTGGTCAAGAGGGTTCTGGAGTACGAGCTGAAGGAACTCGGAGAGAAGGAGGCTGCTAGAATACAGAGGCTAGCAGAGGCATATCTAGCGCACCTGGGTGTAGCAGCCGAAGAGCTGCGTAAAGCCGGTGTGCATACAACCAGCGAAGAACTCATCAAGCCGTCTAGATAGGACTATCACCAAAGATCATCAGCCTGCACATATCTTCACACCTCTCTTCACCTCTTTCTTCCTCCACACACTTCTCTACGCATTGCCTAAACCACGCTCTCTTGAGAGCCCTTACATCGATTACAGGCATTTTCATCACCTCAAACGGTTTCTGCCCGTATCTCTGGGCTCGGCATCGCGAACTTATGTAGGTTGATACAATTTCCATCTCATCATTCCCACAGCTGTGGTTACGACCTTGTTTCCGCTACCTCTAAATAGGTTTTCTACTAGCTCTGTTCCGGGCGCTGGTCATGGTTGTTGAGGAGCTTCGTAGGAGGGTCGGTGGTGGTAGGGGGGTTGATGCTCGTAGAGCGGAGGTTGTTGGAGAGGTTAGGAGGGTTGTTGGCTATATACGGATTCCGGAGCCTGTGAGGCGCGTTATGGAGGTTCTGAGGAGGTATGGGTACGAGGTGTACGCTGTTGGTGGTGCGGTGAGGGATTCGCTGATGGGTAGGGAGCCTCATGACTGGGATCTCGCTACCAGCTGTCCGCCGAGCGTCGTTATGGATATCCTTAGGCGAGAGGGGTTCAAGGTCTATGAGAAGGGTATCGAGTTCGGGACCGTAGCTACGAACGTCGATGGTACGGAGATCGAGATCACGACGTTCAGGAGGGAGATGTACCGCGAGGACAGGGGTAGGAAGCCAATCGTTGAGTTCAGCACGAGCGTCGAGGACGATGTTAGGAGGAGGGACTTCACGGTAAACGCGCTTCTAGCCGATGCCGATGGGAGGGTGATCGACCTCGTTGGGGGTCTGAGGGATCTTCTCGATGGTGTGATAAGGTTCGTTGGTGATCCGGCTGAGAGGATCAGGGAGGATCCTCTGAGGATGCTGAGGGCTCTGAGGTTCGCGGCTAAGCTGGGGTTCGAGATCGATCCCGCTAGCTACGAGGCTATCAGGTCGAGGTGGAGCGAGCTGAGGAGGGTCTCGTGGGAGAGGATAAGGGACGAGATCCTCAAGGCTGCCGAGACACCTATGTTCCACTACTTCGTTTGGCTTCTCTACGACTCGAACCTCTACCGCTACGTTATGCCGGAGCTCGAGGAGATGGATAGGGTTAGGCACGCTCCCGATACCCCGAACCACTACGGCGAGAGCGTGCTCGAGCACACGATAGACGTTCTCCAGAGGCTGGACGAGATCGGCGCGCCTCCCCTCGTGAAGATCGCGGCGCTGCTCCACGACGTCGGTAAGCCCCTTGTGGCCGAGGGCGAGGTCTCGAAGAGTTTCCACAGGCACGAGGTGGTCGGTGCCGAGAGGGCTAGGGAGATCCTGCGTAGGTGGAGGATGAGCGGCAGGGATATCGATAGGATCGTAGCCGCCGTGAGGTGGCACATGCTTCCGCACCAGTACGCGGTGCAGGACATGGACCCGAAGGAGATGGCTAGGAGGCTCTTCGCTAAGCTCGGTCCGGAGACGGCGATGGATGTGCTCTACATAGCGTACGGAGATACGGGCGATCCTAGGTACCTAGAGGCGCTGAGGGAGGTGCAGAGGCTTGCGGAGGCGAGGGAGAGGAAGCCGCTTGTAACGGGCTACGACATCATGAGGCGCTACGGGCTGAAGCCGGGTCCATGGATCGGAGAGATTAAGCAGGCTCTCTACGAGCTGCAGCTGACCAGGAACATAACGAGCAAGGAGCAGCTCTTCGAGGAGGCAGAGAAAGAGGGGGTTGTGCAGAGGATACTGATGAAGTACGGCCTGTCATAGCCACAGCTGCGGCTACGCACCTCTCTGCCTAGCCTCGTGGTTCACAATAATTGTCGTGACTGTTCCCCGCCTATAGATCGTTCCTGCTGGGGTTGTCCACGACGTTACGTGTACGAATGTTGGGAGCTCCGTGGTTATGTAGTGCGTAACGTACCTGGTGACGTAGATCGTTATCACGACGGTTCGTATCCTCGTTCCCGGTACGCTTGGCTGTACGCCCGGTAGCCTTGTTCCCGGTACGACTAGCTGTACCATTGCTTCACCCGGCGTGGTCTAGAGCGTCGAGCGGATATCTGCGTAGCTATCCAACGATGGTACAGCCGCTCTCGCTGCATGCGTACACCGTTGCGTTGCTGAGCCCTACATCCTTCAGGTACCTCTCTACGGCTTGGTCTAGCAGCGCGTATGCTCTGGGTGTACACCCCTCCTTCCTCGTCGTCGCGTTGAGCATGGCTATGTCTAGGCTCTCCAGAAGCTTGTCTCCGCTCTTGGTCGGCGCAAACGCTATGAGGTTGACGTACAGTATCTCGGTAGCGTTGCCCCTGTCAATCGGTATCTTAGCCACCAGAGCGCATCCACCTATATACGAAGCCGCTGGGTCCACAACGATCCACCCGCTGCTCGTCCTGATAGCCGCAGCTGCATGCCCGATCTCTTCCTCTCCGGTGTCGATCAGCAGCAGAAGCGCTTCGTGACCAGAGGATATCTCCGACGCTACCAGCATCAGCGCTAGGTCCATACATGTTCCGCACCTCGTCATCGCCACCGTCATCGGCAGCCACACCTCGTCGAAGGGGTAGTGCAGACAGTACCTGTACCGGAGAAGCACCTTCATAGCCAGATCAAGCGGATCACCGCTGCGCGGACACATATAGCAGCTGTCCACAGCTGTGGAAATGATGTTCGGCACATCGTCATAGCTATCCATCCTAGCAGCGAACATGTCTGCACCGCTAGACCGCGAAAGGATGTCTATCACGATATCCGCGATACCCGTAGCTATGCATATCGCCAGCACGATGCATACCGGCTTGACTATGCTTCTCGCGGACACGGCTCCACTCCCGTGCAGATACCCGTGCTACGAGGTTTAACCTCGTCTACCGCTATTCATCTCCTCGATAGTTACAGCTGTAACACCGCTGTATATAGTGGAACACGTGTGTCTCTGGCGCTACACATCGTTCTATCCCTCTCCACAGCTGTGGACCAATGCTAAAGACCTTATATTCTCTGTGCTTTATAGCTGGAGAAGCGGTGGAGGGCTATGCCCATCGACTGGTCTCGCTGTCCCGAGTCGGTTAGGTCTATCGAGATGAGGCTCTACGAGGTTTCGCGTCTGTACTGGATCCAGAGGAAGCGTGTTCAGAGCTACAAGAACTTCTATGCGAAGGTGTGTAGGGAGCAGGGCTTTCCGTGCGAGCTGACGCCGGAGATCGTTAGGGCTGCTGAGATGGGTAAGGAGAAGCTCGAGGAGCTGATGGAGCCTCTCGTTAGGCGGCACCCGGTGTACCAGCAGTACCTCAGGTACCTTCCTGGGCTGGGTACTGTGCTGAGCGGTCTGGTTCTAGGGAACATCCATCCGTGGAGGTTTCAGACCGTTAGCAAGCTGTGGGCGTGGTGCGGATGGGCGCCGAGGGAGTACTACGTCGAGAAGTGCGGTAGCGCCGAGTGCTACCACAGGATCTGCAAGGCTGTGACGGGGCAGATCGCTAGGCAGCTGGTTAGGAACGTCAGGTTCTACAGGTCGCTCTTCGAGGAGTGGCTGGAGCGGGAGATCAGGAAGCTCGTTCCGCAGAAGCTCGGTAGGTACCTGGGTACAGCCGTCGATGCCATCGACGGTGATAGGGTTGGGGCTGTTGCTGCGGCTGCTAGGAGCAGGGACGTTGATGGGTTTGCCGAGGCTCTTAAGAGCCTCGGCGTCTCGGTGACCAGGTCTAGGGCTAGGGAGCTGATGTCGTCTATAGTGTCGCACGCTACGCTCAGAGCGTACCGCCTCGTGGCCAAGGTATGGCTTTCGCAGTACTACGAGGCCTACTGCGCGATCCTGGGCCTGCCGTACAGACCGCCGTACGTGGTCTTCGCCGGGATCAGGAACATGTACTACCCGCCGATAATCGTCGTCGCGCGGGGCAGGGAGGTGCCCCTAGCGATCGAGAGGAGGGCCGAAGCCACCCAAGCTCTCTAGACCCCCTGTGCGAGCACCTCGATGAATGTGCAGGACTGCGTTGCGAGCCGGCTCCGGCCTGGGAAGAGTTCCGATGCGAGCCGAGGTCTCCTGTGCGCAGAAGAGGTGTGCGAGCCGAGAAGACCCTGGGTAGGTTTACTGTGCGAGCCGCGAGGCTTTGCTCGATATGGAGAAACTTTATGCGGATGCGAACCGCCGAGATATGTTGATAGATTTCGTGTGAACCATTTGCTCGTGTCGAGCCTACTCATGTGAGCCGGAGACGAGGTGTAGAGATCTCGCGTGCGGATCCGTAGAACCGTGTGGCGAAACCGTGTGCGAACCGAACTCGCGTGTAGAGGGAGGATATGCGAGCCCCGTTTAGCATGCGGAGCGAGTCCATGCGAGCCGAAAGACCGTGCCCACGAGAATAGTGCGAACCAACAAGACGTGGAAAGAAGACCTCTGTGCTCTCTCCACATCCTTCTCGTATCCACAGCTGTGGGAACAAGCCACCGATTCTCAATCCCTCCACAGATAGAAAAGTATATTAACCCCTGCTCCCCCTATAGTATACACGGAGAGCCCCGGGCGGGGGACGGGAGCGCCCCGCCGCAAGGCGGGGCGCGGATGACCAACCGAGACCCGCCCGGCGACCCCGGGCGCAACCCAACCCGGGGCAACGCCGGGCGGGGGATGCGGCACCCCGCCCGAAGGAGCGATGCAAGCGAGGCAGTGGGGGCGGGGAGGAGCCGCCCAGAACCCCCTGCTCATCCCGATCCGCCCGAGGACGATGATCCCCCAAACACCGCTGTCATTAGCAGGAACCCGATGAGCCGATGAACCCGCCCACCCCTCCGCCCGATCGGGCGGAGCCCCCGGGGGGCTTTAAGGTGGGGGCTTGGGTGGGCGGGTGAGGCGAGGTAAACGCAGCAATGTGGGGTGAGGAGGGTTGGGATGAGGGGTGGGCAGGGGGTTGGGCATAGGCTCCTCCCCGCCCCGCGCCGTGCCCCCGTGGCCTGCCCGTGGGTCTGCCCCCACCTTCCTACCGGGTTAGCCCCGGTAGGGGGTGGGGGCGTGGGGGGCTGCGACGGGGGGACCAATCCCCGGGGTGCGACCTGTTGGGGATGACCCCCGGGGATGGGATGAACCCCCGGTTCATCCCCGAGGGGAGCCCGCCCCGAAGGGGTCCCCGCCGCCGTTGTGAACCGTGGTCCACCCCGAGGGGTGTTGGTGGGGTAATGGCCCACCAGCCTCTCGGGGGAAGGACCGCGGGGAACGGGAGCAGTCCCCCCGGGCCCACGGGGTGGGCCACGGGGGCTTCGCGAAGAGGAGTAGGGGGGTCGGGGGTCTGCCCCCGACCAAGGCCCGCCCACGCCCGAGGTAACTCGGGCGTGGGTAGCCCCGCACCCCAGGGGGCGAAGCCGCGGTTCTCCGCGGTGGGGCCTCCAGGGCCCCCCCGACCCCGTACCCGTACCCCGGGTGAACAGCCCGGGGGCGGGGAAGGGGGGATGTGGCGGGGCCCGGTTACCCCGGCTAACCCCACCCCAAGAAGGGTGGGATGCGGGGTGGGGGAAGCACGGGGAGGGATGAAGGGGTAGGCCCCCGGCTCCCCACAACCCCCAGTCTGGGGGATCGAAATGATCAGGTTTAGGTTATGTTATGAATACGCTCAGCCTGCTCGGCTGGAAATTATTGAGGACAATAGAACCATCATCTACGACGACTTTGCTATTATAGTAGACATGAATTTGCAGTTCAGCTTCTGGCATGAGGATGATCCTAATGTTATAGCCTATGAGATTCCAGCATCTGTGCTAGCTGCTATCTATACCCTCCTCGGTGTCTCGCTTAAATAAACGCCTTGTGATTGCTACGAAAAACATCTGCTTCTTCCCGATTACAATACTGTTTTAAACCCATACAAACACCGTTTCTTTGGGGGTCGCAGACCCCGCTCCGTAGCTCCGCCACTGGCGGGGCTACGGGGTTCTCCCTTCTCTACAGCTGTGGGGAATGGAAATGATTCGTGTTGCAGAGCTAGATCTCGATACACTAAACATCGTTTTTAGGGTAGTCAACGCTATTAAGGACGACGACTATGTAGCCATAGTTAACGCTAGTGAAACTGATGAGGTCATAGTTGTAGATAGACTCAGCAGAAGAGTAGAGGTGTTTAGGGCAGATATCAACGAGGTTATCAAGTACGTAAAATGTGGTACCTGTGGAGCTACGCACTACCTCTACATCTACGTTGTATCCATCACTTCTGGTGGCGAAGTGGAGATAACTGCCGAGATGACTCCCAATGAGTTCGAGGTATTTGTCAACAAACTTCTTAGTCGATAACCCCAAATCCATTGCAACACCTTCGTTTTCTTTGGGGATTGAAATGATTGATAAGAAAATATATGATACGTTTTACGATGCCGTATCATTTGCTGCAAGAATTATACAGCATATTGTCTCTCCAAATGATTCTACGGTGCTATGGATACCAAAGATACCAAAGGGGAAAAGATTCGTAAAGGCAAGAAAGGTGCTGAAGCTACTAGGGATTGAAATAACTGTGAGGAAGACCTATGAATATGAATGCTACATAGTAGAGGTTAGGAGAAGTGGAAGTGTTAAGAGAACCAAGGAGGAAAGACTAGGTTGGTTAATAAATTGGCTGTGGAGAAACAACATGGGAGAACTTGCAAAAGTGCTAGAGATTCTTAGAGACGTGCTGCAGAAGAGACCTAGGATACTCAGACATGACGATATATTGATGCTGAAGAAGTTTGTCGATCTATGGATGCTTGTAGAAGCTGGTGTTCTCAGTATCAATGTTAATCATTGTGTATTCTACGAGGATGAGGAGGCTGAGTGTGTTTACCGCGGCTATCTATATCCAAACCTATCTCCTAATCGATCTTAAACACCGTTTTTCTTTGGGGGTTCTACCATAACCACAGCTGGGGTATTGAAATATGAAGTTGGAGCTGTATATCATTGAGAGGTGCAGTGTTTGTTACGATAGATTAACAGGTATATCAAGTCCATGCGATTGTGAGGTTGTTGCTGTTGCTTCGCTACAGCAGCTAGGGAATGCTATTCGTGCAACTATTAATTCCGTTGAGGAGAGGGAGCTAGAGAAGCTCCTCAAGCTTCTTGAGGAGCGCGATAACGCGTGTGTAAATGTCGATGATACTATGTATATCTGTGTTAGGTGTCTGCCTGTCTTTCTCTGAAAAATCTAGCGAACTCAGCAGTCTGCTTCGTGCTGTCGTCTGCCTGTCTGGCTATTCTCACCCTATTCTCATCTTCTTTTTCTTTCTTTTTGGGGGATCGAAATGAAACTCGTGAGGGTTTATCTAGGTAATGAGTTGTTTGGTACGCTACTCGTCGATGATGGATATGATCCGAGGCGTCTCAGAACATATGTTATCAAAACCATTGTTAGCAAGCTGATGCCCGATAATATACCCATTACAGCAAGACATAGATCCAGAAAAGTGCGTAGAGAGATAGAGAAGGCTGTTAGGTCGAGCCTACGACTCGTGGTCACACCCTATACACCTCCACGCTGATACAACCCTCCTTGTTTTTGGGGGATCGAAATGGAGAGGAAGAACTGTATGGCTCTCTATACCGAACCCAACTTCTCGGCTCCATACGGTGGTGCATGGGATTATGACCCCGATGATGGTACTGTCTACATCTGCTTCGACGATGAATGATCTACCCTGTTTGTTTGGGGGTTGCAATGTCATCTAATGGAAATGGTTCTGTTAGGTATACCTCTGTCAAGGATCTTCTCGTATCGATCATCAAAGATGTATACATCAAGAATACGAAGCATTACTCTATTGACGATAGTGATAGAGCTATTGTTGGCTATAGACGTGAGCTAGGAAATATTCTGAAGACCGAGATCACCTACTACTTTGCTGATGCTAATATGTGCAGCGATATCGCTGTCAATGGACAGTGTATGCGTTTCGAAATAAAGCTGATGTATCAGGATAGAGCAGTGTATGAGGAGAAGAATGTCGAGATCTTTGCAAAGATGATGACGGCATACGAGGGTGTCTTCAACGACAAGGACAAGAAGAAGGCATGGGCGATAGCGTTCAGCCTACAGAGAAAGATCGAGAAGGAGCATCCAGAGTTGATAGCGATACCGGCGTGGAAGCCAGGGAGTAAGCTGAAGTATACAGGGACGGTTGTATTCGTTCTGAACAAGCAGAAGCTCGAAGAGATTGCTAAAGACATCGAGGAATGGCTAAAGAAGATCCGTGGAGAGGAAGAGGAAGAACAGGAGGAAACAGAGGAGGAGAAGGAGGAGCTAAGCGAAGAGATGAAGATGAAGATAGCACAGCGGATTCTTGGCGAAGAGGAAGGTGAGGAAGAGGAGGTTCAGGAGGCTAAGGCTGTTACCACAACTGCTACCACAGAGAAGGAGGTTCCCCAGAAGACACAGCTGGTCAAGCTCTATATCCTGCGATGGGTGAGACCCTCCCGCTACTTGGTGCAGAGTGTACGTATTGAGAAGACCGATAAGGGCTTTATCGAGATCAGGGACTTCGATGACCAGCTAAGAAGGGCGCTGGCCAGTGCTCTCGAAACTATCAGGACGGAAGCAACGAAGAAGGCACGTAGATACTTCATACATCTTGGCTCTGAGAGACAGGCTGGTCTATGGATTGCGGTAACTGACGAAGCGGTGAAGATTGCTGAGGAGGTTGCTGATATGATACGACGGAAGCTCTCCGAGATGCCGGCGCTGGCGAAGGTTCGCCCCGACTACCCGAAGCTTCTCAGCAAGTACGTTGTGAAGGTTATACCGATATACGTGGAACCGGAAGTGGCACTCGATATCTTGAACGAGGCTAAGTATCTGCTTGAGAGTGAGTTGAAGGAGCTGAGGGAAAGGATTGAGAAGGCTAAAGCGGAGAAGAAGATGTCATACCTCAAGAGACTCAACGAAGACCTTGAGTATCGCAGAAAGCTCTATGAAGCAGTCAAGAAGATGGTGGAAGAGCTAGAGAAGACGGTTTCCCAACGATAAACACTGTTTTCTTTGGGGTTTTCCACAGCTGTGGGGATCTCCATGTCGTTCAGAGTCGTTGAAATCTATAACGATCCCGAGCCGGTAACTGTAGTTCTATGGGTTAGCCGTCACAAGCCGTTGCCGGTACAGATCCAGAGGCTCAAGGAGAAGCTAGGGAACATCAGGATTATTCAGGTAGATGGAACTGTTCCTAATGCTGAAACTGTTGTTGAAATTGCTCAGAAGCACAATGCGAAGATAATTGTGCCTGTGCTACCGCTATCGTTTATAGCGCGGCTTGTTGAGCTATCGAAGAGGTATGGATTTACAGTGCTCTACGCGAAGATGGAGGCTATAGCAACGGTAGGAACGTGGGAGGAAGCCAAGAGAATCATCGAGGAGGCTCCAGATAGACGAACAGCAACAACCTATGCAGACGGAACAATCAAGATACACGAGTTCAAAGGCTTCGAAGTGATCAAAGCTGTACAGATCGTTACCGAGCCCTGGTAAACACCTTGTTTGTTTTGGGGGTTGAAATGTCCGTTCCTCAAGAAGTGAAAAACGCTCGTCATAACGTTAAGCAGGTTCTAAACGTTCTGAACTCGGTTGTCATCGGTCACGACGAGGTTAATACGATGCTTGTCCTAGCATTGATTGCCAAGGAACACGCCGTCATGATCAGCCCGCCGGGCACAGCCAAGACGATGACTATCAAGACCCTTGCCAAGCTGCTGAACGCCAGCTTCTACAGCTATCTACTAACCAAGTTTACCAGCGATATCGAGATTCTTGGTCCGTTCGACATTCCAGCGCTTAGAGAACGAGGAGATCTTGTGAGGAAATGGACGAAGATCAAGGATGCTGAGATAGTGTTCCTCGACGAGGTGTTCAAGGCTAACAGCGCTATTCTAAACGCTTTGCTGGCTCTAATGCAGGAGAGGATACTCTACGACCCGATGTCCGGTGCTGAGGTTCCTGCCAAGCTGTGGAGCTTATTTGGTGCTAGTAACGAGGTGCCACAGGACGAGGAGCTGCAGGCTCTCTACGACCGATTCAGTATCAGAATATTCTTTGACTACCTAAACGATGATGTGCTGATACTGAAAGCGCTGGAGGCTAGATGGCTCAACGGGCACGAGATCAAGCCCGTTGCGTCTATGGACGACGTTAGGACGCTTCATGGCTATACCATCACATTGATAAGGAGCAGGATAAGGGATATGGACTTCATCAAGCTGTACCATGTCAACGTGATCAACTTCGTCAAGGAGCTCAGAGCCAAAGGCATTATCGTTAGCGATAGAACCATCATCGAGAAGCTCCCGAAGCTCCTCGCCGCCTATCTGGCGCTGTTCGGTGTGCGCTTAGAGAACGTTATGGAGGGAGCGATAAAGATACTGCCGTATCTAGCACGCGATAGGAGTGAGCATGAGCAGATCAAGAAGATCATTATGGAGGGTCTCGGAGAGGTCGGCGAGCTTGCCGAGAAGCTCAGCAGAGCCAAGGAGCTGATAAGAAGCTGTAGACTTGACGAAGCCGAGAAGATCCTTCAGGAAATTGTCGACTTCGACCTCAACAAGATCGCCAACAAGCCGTGGCTCAAACCAAGAGCAGAGGCTATCATTGCGCAGGCTAGGGAGTACCTCAACAAGGTTGCTGAGACGAAGGAGATGCTGAAGAAGCTAGCCGGAAACACCTAGCCTTTTTACATAGCTGAGCAAACCATCAGACGGCTACGGCGATGGAGCGGTATATACAGGGGCTGCAACATTGAACGCTTCCACAATGTTTTGTATCGGCTATGTAAACCCAGGTCTTGACGCTATCTCGGTGCACCTCTCTCAATTCTTGCGTCCCTCTGCAAAGGTTTAGGTGCACCCAAACCACATCAAACAATAGACATTTGTTTGGGGGATGACTACGCTTGTTGTCCATATCCACAGCTGTGGGGTTGGAAATGAGTCTTGACAAGGCTCAAGAAGAAGCGTTTTACCGTTCTGGCTTGGCGAAATCGGTGTTCAAGATGGGTATCCTGGAGGGGCTGCCTGTTGAGTACTATGCGCAGTTCACTAACGATGTGTTTAGGCTGCTGTGGAGGTCTAGGGTCAGACCGAGGTTCTACATGGTTTTCGATGCGTTTATGTCTCACTACAAATCCTATGAGACGGTGATGAGAAACGTCAAGAAGTCTGCGAGTATCGTGTGGCACAAGATTATGCAGAACTACCTTTCTTCCGACGAGTTCTACAGGCTGAACAGGGTTACTGCTGGCTCTGTGGATCTCGCTGTTATCGCTGCGTACCAGTTCCTCAAGAACCTGCTGTCCGAGCTGGATACGCAGGTTGCTCAGCAGAAGATCAAGCAGCTACAGCAACAGACGCTGACAGGTCAAGCCTTGAACCAAGCGCTTCAGGAGCTCATCGACAGGGCTACGAGGGCAGCCCTAGCGGCTGCACAGGCGGCGCTACAGGCTGTTCAGGAGTACCAGCAGGGGAAGGCGGAGGCAGAGGAGGCGGCGGCTATGCTGGGTGGCTGCTCTGGCTACAGCCATGATGCGCTATCGGTGTGGACATTTCTCGAGCGTCCCCATGAGTTCCGCAACCGCGTCAGGATCCTGAAGAACGCTCTGAGGATGTTCAGGCTAGCGCTATCATCCGTACCGACATCCCTCGAACACATGAATGTGACAGCCGTGTTCGGTGGCATAACGGGTGTCGGAATAATGCGCGATCCTAGGCAGATCGTGGACCTGACGACGACGGAGCACGTGCTGCCGTTCGAGCTCTTCGCGCTTAGGCTCCTCAGCAGAACAGCCGTTGTCTACCAGCGCGCAGCCGCTTTCAGACCGGTGATATTCGTGGATAAGAGCGGCAGCATGGCGGAGACGATGCCTTCGGAGACCGGGCAGCTCGTCGAGAAGATCGCCGGCGCAGCGGGGCTAGCTCTAGCGCTGTACAGGAAGCTCGGCGGCGAGGTCTACCTCTTCGACACGGAGGTCGAGAAGGTTAGCCCCAGAGACGTTGTGAGAACGCTCCTCACCATCTGCGCCGATGGAGGTACGAGCATCGAGGAGGTGCTGAAGACGATCAAGCGGATCGGCAGACGCGACAGGGTATACATCGTGATCTCCGACGGGATCGACGAGGTTCCGGAGGACCTCGCCAAGGAGGTTGCGAGCAGGTACAGGGTCGGATTCATAATCCTGCCACCGTCGTGGAGACCAGGATGGCTAAAGCACTTCAGGCACGTAAAGGTGAACACAGTCGAGGAGCTTATACGAGGAGCCATCAGGATGGTCACATCGTAGCCCTACAGCTTTTTCCACAGCTGGGGGCAAGAAATGGAGTATGAGCCCCAGCTCTCCAACAAAACGCATCTTCGAATCCTTCTAGACACATATATCAACCTGCTCGATGCTATCGAAGCGGCTAGAACCAGACAAACCGTTGGAATCAGCATAGAGGAAGGCACGGTGTATATCTGCGGCGTACCCATCAACGATCCTAGGCTAGCCGAGGAACTCCTTATGATCGTTATCACAGCCCTTGAGAAAACCGTTAACGAGCTGAAGGAGGAGATCAAGAAACACATCTGTGAATAACAATTGGAGAAATCCGCTTTATGCTAGATACAGCTCCAACCATTTTTCCACAGCTGTGGGGATGGGCTGTGCCTCGCTCAAGCCCCAATTCCCCGATGTATGTAGGTGTCATAATCAAGCCTGTGACGCCCATCAGAGCACCTGTGCTTCCAGCGGACGAGATTGCACTGTACATCAAGAAGGGGTGGATCGCCGACTCTAAGCAGGCTAGGCATCTGGACAGAGCGTTTCCGAGGGATGTCAATGGCAGACCGATTATCTTGAGGAGGTGGATCAGAGCCGTGCTTAGAAGAGCGTGTAGAGCTCTTGGCTACCCGGAGGATGTCGTTAGGAAGATCCTCGACTTCGAGATCGTTGATGAGAAGGGTATCGCCACTAACTACGCCTACGTCTACGGACCGAAGCCGTTCATCTACACGCGCCCGATATTCGGCAAGGAGGGTAAGAACCTGAGCGAAACATATGAATACCTCTCGTCGGTGCACATCATAGCGTTCGTAGCCAGGGTAGACGCCTCAGTAGTGGACAAGTTCGTGGCTGCCCTAGCCTACGGAGGCAGGTACGTTGGTCTCATGAGCGGAACCAAGATGGGTCACGGAAGATTCGAGATCGAGACATACATATCTACAGATCCAGCCAAAGCCCACGAGTTCATCACCACAAGAATCAAGAACCTCCTCCCACAAGAATGAACCCGCAGCACCACACACTATTTTTGGGGAGTGCCAAGCACGCGACGCAATTCAGTATTCAATGTTCACATAACATCATACATAACACAACCAACATCATCTCTCTGGGGGTAGAACATGAAGAAGCATCTCGTTATCGATGCTAGCCGCAGCTGCTACATCAAGGTGGAGAAGCGTACCGTATCGAGATAGATACGGATAGCTACGAGATTACGATCCTCTGCGACAGGCTTAATCTAATCGATAGGAGACCCAAGCCGGTTAAACCGCTTACCAGCTTCGTGAAGAGCTAACCATTTTCGTCTCCACAGCTGCGGAGGTGGAGAGGTGGAAACGCCGAACCCAGGAATCGCGCTGACGAAGATCTGCAGCGACACTAATCGTATGTACCTAAACCACTTTTACATCTGGGGCTTCAAAATATCAGTGGACATCGACTATCAATCAACAAGAGTTAACAATTAACATTAATCACAAAACACCAGACATTCTTCAGTCCACAACCCCCGTCCTTATACTGTATCTTGTTTCCACAGCTGTGGGGATCGCTATGGGGCTTAGTCGCGGGGCTAATGTTATCGCTGTTGATGGGTGTAGAGGGCGTATCGCTACCATGTATAGCGATTGTCGTAGCGTTGATGCTGCGGCTGTGTTCGATCTTGTTATCAGGGAGCGCGAGGTGTGGATCGAGCCGCTTGTTGTGGTGTGTCACAGGGGGTTGCTATCGCTCGGTGTTGAGCCCACTAGGGTGCTTGATCTAGATCTGGTCGAGAGGGAGCTGTCTAGGCTCCTAGGCACGAGGCTACGTCTCTACGTCTGTACGGTTGATGTGAGGGACATCGTTATTGATGCGATAGGGCGCTTCGTTGTGATGGTGAGTAGAACCATGGAGGACCACGAGATCGAGATGGTCCTCCCTATCGTCGGTGATGCGCTGGCTGAACCACGTCCTGAGGCGCTAATCAATGTACTCGGTCTCGAGATGAGGTCCGTGGAGGTGAAGACCATTATGGGCAGGGTCCTGACGCTCGCCATCCCGATACGGTGTCTCGCGAGAGCGGTTCTTAGCGCCGATAGGAGCTTTACGACCATCGCTAACGCGTACGCCATCTATGTGATGCTATCGCTTGCGCACTGGCTGATGTACAAGGACGTATCCGAGTACGCGACGCAGACGATGTTTATCGTTCGCACGCTAGACGATGAGCTCAGAACCGAGCTGCTGATAGGCGACAGAAAGGCAATTGCGAGGGGCTTCAGCGAGGTTAGGTACCTAACGCCGTACAGAACGCTAGATGACATGAGGTACGAGGGTCGCGACCACAGGGAGTACGTCGATGTGTGGCGCTACGATGTACAGGAGGTCGAGATAAGAGCGGACCTACCGAGGAAGCCACTCGGACCGAGAAGTTGCGTGTATATACTCCCCGACGAGGGTCTGGAATTCTCATCAGATACAGTCAACCTCGCGTACCTAGCCTCCATGGGATGCGTACTCTAGCCTTTTTCACAGCTGTGGGGACGAGAACTGAACTGTCTCGTGCTGTGTGGTACTAACAATTACAGTCTCTGGGGATCGGAATGTCTTTTCCGCGGTACGAGGTTGTGTGGGATACGCTTAGGAGAGAGAAGAGTGGTAGCATTGTAGCTGTTGATGCGGTTATTGACTATGGTACTCATAGGATGAGGGTCGTTGTCGAGGACTATATTGCCGGTGGCGATGAGGAGAAGGCTAGGAGGAACATCGTTGCTACGCTCGAGGAGTTCGTTAGGTGCTGCGGACCGTATATACCGTCGTCCATAGTTGAGAAGCCCTTTGCGTTCGCCGATAGGAAGATAGAGATCGTGCCGGGGTTCATGCTGTACACAGGCATCGAGTTCTCGACCACCACCGGCTACGATTCTTGGGCGAGGATAGAGCCCGCCATCGATATCGATGCTCTGAAGCAGCTGTGCGTAAAAGCGGCTGGGCTCGTGCTGAAGGAGGTTGAGGCGAGCGCTGTGATCACGTGGTTCGATGGTGTTCAGGTGAAGTGGATATGGGATGACACCAAGTACGGCGAGGATATCGAGGTTAGGTGGAGGAGCGAGAGAGGCGTTGTCAGGATACCCAAGCTAGACATAGTTCGAAGAGCCGTCGAAGCAGTTGCCAGCGGCGTAGCTAAGCAGTACCGCAGCGCTCTTCAGAGGCTTGCGAGCGAGCTCGACGAGCTTGAGAAGAGGTACAAGGAGACAGCCGACGAAGACGATATCGTTGTGCAGAGCATCAAGAGGCAGAGACAGTCGCTTGAAATGCTTCTCGATCTAGACAACGACTAGAACTTTTACCCCCTTTACACCCATAGCTCTGGGGAGACACACCATTTTCGTGGTTCACATGTCATATCTCATATCTCAAACATCACTTAACACCCCACAGCTGGGGTTTTGATTGGTGTTCGAGAGGCATCGATGGGTAGCCGTTCTCGATGGGAAGCTGTTCGATATAGAGGTAGAGTTTCACAGCGGTATCCTCAGCAGCGTTGTGCTTGCTTCAAGCGGGTTCGCCGCTAGGTGTATTCGTATAGATCTCCACAGCTGTGGGTGTAGCATACGTGTAGACGGCATCGAGCTCTCTATAGACGTAGACGAGCTGCTAGATGTAATCAGCTCGATCCTGAGGTTCGGAGCTGTGCTATACGAGGAGTAACACCTTTTGTTGGGGATGCCCATGCGCGTGGTGTTCACAACTCTTGAGAACGCCGTTAGGTCTATTCTCGGCACGAGGTGTAGCAGGATCGTGCTGTCTGTTAGAACGCCTCTGGAGATGAGGATTCTGCTGGACTACTACATCACGGTGGAGAAGGCTAGGCTGTGTGCGGACGGTGTTGATCCGGATAGGGTTGTCGGTATGCTTCATCGCCTACGCGTTTACCAGGGGTCGTCCACTATACCCAGATGCGATGCTGTTCCCAGCGACGGTGAGGATAGGTACGTGGCTATCCTCGACGATACGTTCATGCTTGTACAGCCGGAGAAGTGACTGCTCCTATCCACAGCTGCGGTCTGCGTCACAACCCCTCTTTTTCCGCTTCCGCGCTAGGGAGTGGGCTGGGGTTCTACATGGCTGAGAAGCTCCTTGTCAGGGTTGTTCCTGAGGACTTCGTCTATACGAAGAGCGGGTATCTGGAGACCGAGGTTAGGTGGGAAAAAGGGTCTGTTGTGGTTAGGGACTACCTGTTCGAGGGGTATAGACGGATAGTTGTTGAGACGCGTGTTAGCGGCTCCTCTAGCGTCTCGAGGATACTCTAGGCTTTGGCCACACGGGCTGCGGAAGCTCTTTGCAGAGGTCGCTGAAGATCGAGAAGTCTATCTCTGCGGTATCGGTAGCCCTGTTGTACCTTACGTTGTAGACCCTCGCTAGACACACCTTTTTCTCCCTCGGGAACAGGACGGCTACGAGGCTCTTGCTGGGAACGACATCGATGGGCGTGAACCTGCTGCCTCTTCTGCTCGTCGGCATCCACACCTTCCCGTCGTAGACGATGAGCATCCTCTCGCTGGGGAAGCGCTCGCATAGAAGGATCATCTTCCTCAGCGTCGCTGGGTATATAATGACGTTCCCTATCCTCAGCCTACCCACACGCATACCGGTCTCCCTCGTCGGCGTGTCTACGCCTGGAATATCGTACCTGTTGGGATGCTTCATCCACACCTCGACGCTCTCGGGGATCTTCGCGGTCTGCCTAAGATCTACGTTAAGCGCTCTATCACCGCGCTCAAAGAGGTACCACGCCTTCAACAGCCTTCGCTCGCTCTCGGTCAGCTCCAGAGGATGCTTCTTCCTCAGCTCCGGAGGCACCTCGAATATGAACGGCATGTAGACACCCAATGCCAGAGAGCACTGCAGACGAGATATAGGTATCGACCGTCCTGGGGGCCGCTTATGGAGGTGCTCGTCTCTCAAACTGATGCAGTTGATGCGTTGATAGACTGTGTAGTGATCTACGAGAGGTCTAGGGTTTACGCTAGGCTCTACGCTATGGTTACGAAGCCTTCGAGGATATTCGGTGTGCAGGCAGATGTTAGGGAGCTTCTTAGGCAGCTTCTGGACGATATGATCGAGGATGCTAGGATGTATGTTGAGGAGAGGGTGAGGGAGTACTCCAAGTATGTGCATATACGCTACGCGCTTCTGCTGCCCCTACCCAAGAAGATTGTTCCAGCGCTGGTTGTAGCATCGCCAGCTGTAACGATGCCAGAGCTATGCGATGACGAGCCTATCCCTGTCGATGCCTACATCGATAGAGCGTTCATACCCGTGAAGCTGAGGAACGGTAGGTGGCACAGACCGTTCATCGCTAGGTACGCCTTTGGTGCATGGCTAGGGTACTGGAGGCACAATAAGAGCAGGGTTCTCGCTGTAGAGCCTCTGAGAAGAGTGTACGAGAGATCCTATCAGAAAGCGCTTGAGAAGGGCAAGAGGCAGAGGATCGCGAAGATCATAGCCGTGAAGGACGTTCTGAGGGTTATGATAGGCTGCATCTGGTTGGTATGGACATACCACGCCGTTAAGCGAGGGATAGTAACCGAGGTCCCTAGACC
Source organism: Desulfurococcales archaeon (assembly GCA_027066265.1). Classification (GTDB taxonomy): domain Archaea; phylum Thermoproteota; class Thermoprotei_A; order Sulfolobales; family Ignisphaeraceae; genus JAADCV01. The sequence goes on along the minus strand of JAMOOB010000490.1, from coordinate 51,632 downwards.
TAGACACCTACCTCTAGAGAGGCTGATCAACCCCATAGAGATCGTAGTGAAAGAGCCTCCACCAGAGCTAGAGCTCGACAAGATCACGTGGAGCTGGCTAAACGAGGTAGCCAAATAGGTTTCTCCACAGCTGTGGTCGAACCCATTTGTTTTGGGGTTTGGAAATGGATGAGGAGGTGGCTGAGAGGATCCGTGGCGTTATAGTTAGCGCTATGTGCGGTACGGATCTGTGGCGCGCTGCTCTATGGCTGTGCTGCGGGTTAACGGTTGCGAAGGTGGTTCGGAAGACGTGTACGTCTGTATGGACGGTGAGGAAGCTGACCAGGTTTAGACGCTTCTGCCCCGCTGTTATGTACGCTGTTGCTCTGGTGATGAGGCACAGACTCGTTACGAGAGATGGGAGGACGTGCCCGATATGCGGATCGAGGTTCGATAGCCTACGGGCTCTCATGGTTCACATCTCCGGGAAGCACCGTAGCTTCCTAGACGAGCTTGCGCATATCGCTCTAGGCGCAATAACGTCGAGGAGGAGATGCGTGGTCTCCTCGACGAGGAGCGGCATAACGACCGTGTTCACAGTAGATGTACCTGTATACCTACCGCACGAGTGCTGCAGAGCGATGGATAGGAGCTTCACGGAGTGGGTATGCTTTATGCCCGCCCAAGAGGTGGAGAAGGCGCTGCAGACGGCAGGATACAGCGTTGTCTATGCGCTGGAGTAGCAGGCTTAATAAGCTTTGCACGACTAGTACCCGTATGGACAGCGTATAGTAACGTACTTCGACAGCTTCTCCGTACGCCTCCCCCACACTTTTTGGGGGAGACACATGATTCTCGCGGACAGGATAGCTACCAGCCTTATCCAGAAGCTTGGGCTGATCCTCCCGATGATGGCTCCAGGAACAGCCTACTCCCTGGGTTTCGTACCATATGCCGCCGTCGTGGCGAGGCACGGATTTCCCTCCACCGCTATGATATGCGATGTGCTTGATGCTCTAGCCGATACCGTTGCGGATGTGTGTAGGGATGAGGCTGCATATCCCGAGTGCGTCATGGCTGTTACGGGGCTGTTCAGCGCCAGGGTAGTGCAGTTCTTCGAGGACGAGCCTACGAGGATGGAGAAGACCGATGCTCTTCTCTCGTTCGTTAAGCAGGTGCTGTGCAGGGAGAGCGATGCTCGGTACGGAGAAACGATTAGGCGTGCAGTAGGTGAGCTGCCCTACGGCGTGAGGATATGTATGCTCAGCAGCCTAGCGATATCGTCGCTGGTAGCAATCGGTCTAAGACCGGCTGCAGCGTACATGACGGTGTTCACGTACGTCACCGATAGGCTCGGTATAGACATGAACGCGACTAGCAAGGACCTCGTAAGCGCAATCATAGCCGCACTGCAGTCCAAGGCGGAGGAACAGGTAGAGATGCTGATGAGCCCGGTCAAGAAGGCTAATACACCTATGCACGTCTGAACACACCTGTTTTTGGGGCGCATCAATCAAACCTCACACAGCATCATACACCCATCACCCAACTTTTCCACAGCTGTGGGGATGTGCGATGCCCGTGAAGTTCGTGTGCGCTAGGTGTGGCTACGTCATCAACGTCTGGCGCTCCGGATCGCCGCCACCAGACATGTTCTCGGTTAGAAGGTGTCCGAGGTGCGGTGCTGAGCTAGGTGTTAGGGGGAGGCTTGTGGAGGTACGGAGGCTATGAACGTGGATGCGAGGGGTCTTAGGGTTGTGGGAAGGCTTGTTACGAGAGCTCTAGCGAACCAGATGTTTCTCGTTGACGCTGTGTACCTCTACATGGTTAAGAACGAGAGGCTCCGCGACGTCGCCGATAGGATAGGCATCAGCGTCCACTGGATTCGGCACGAGGTGTATACCATTATCAGCCTCGCCGGCTCCTACGTCTATGCCGCCAGGGTTGTCGAGATGGTCTACGACAAGGTCAGGAAGATAGAGCCTATCGTAGATCCTCTGGACACAGACACCAGGTTCAAGTGGGTGAACGCGGTGTGCAGGATCTGCAACGAGCATCTGAGCTACGCTAGCGCTAGAGCACACATCGACAGGAGGCACAGGGATATCGTGGCTACGCACGTAGCCAGGATCGTCATGGCTCTCTGAACGCCTTTTTATGGGGATCCACATGGATGTTCTAAACCTCGATCCCGAGCACATGGGTAGAAACCTCGTTCGGGATCCGGTTACGGGTGAGCTCGTAGATCCCGAGACCGGCGAGGTCGTGGTCGATCACCCGATAGTTGCTCTGCCACCAAGGATTGTAGAGCCCGACGAGTACTTCAGCAAGGCTTCGAGCGCGAGAGTGACTATGGCTGTTCACGACGGTGGTCTGTGGACAACGGCGGACGACCCGAAGATCGATAGGCTTCAGAGGAGGCTTAGGAAGGAGAAGAGCAGAGCTATGGTCGGCGTGCTGACGAAGATATGGCGCGTAGGTAGATCCCTTGGTGTTCCCGACGACGTTGTCGAGGATGCCGCTATAGCAGCGAGGAAGGCTCTGAGAAGCATCTACGCGTCTTTCAACGCGCCGAAGAGGTGGAGAAGCGCTTTGGCTGCAGCCGCGATTCTCCTGGCTGCTAGGAGCAGAGGCGTGTCTATAGATGTGGATGCCCTTACCGATGCGCTCGGTATCGATAGGAGCGATCTGTGGGCAATGGTGAGGAAGCTGATGGAGGTACTGGGAATACGCGTCAGCGGGAGAAAGATCGCTATGGCGGAGATAGGCAGGATCGCAGGACGGCTAGGTCTCCCAGCAGAGGTCAGAACTCTTGCCGAGAGAATCGTTGGTCTGCTCCCGGACTCGTGTATAGACGGGAAGAGCCCGAGGTCTATAGCGGCCGCCGCGATCTACGTAGCCGCCAACGCGCTTGGGTACAGGGTATCGCAGAAGGAGCTGAGGAGCATAGCGATCATTGCGGAGCCAACCCTTAGACAGAGGGTAAAGGATATTCTGAGCCACATAGAGGTAACCGTTGAGTACTGACACGGCTAACACCAACCTTTTCCACAGCTGTGGGAATAGGGGCGACCTCCGCAAGAATCAAGGTTTTAACCGAGCTCTAGCCACCCCGTGTTTTTGGGGATAGATATGCAGCTAAGGCTTGTTCTGGAGGGGGCTACTGCGAGAAGAGAGGTTTTGATGGAGGAGGAAGCGCTCGTCATCGTGGAGAGTGCTAGGCGTAGAGAAGAGAGCGAGGAGGTGATCTACTCGCTGTGTGCACGCTTCAAGCCTATGCCGTACAGCATATGCGTTTCGAGCTTCTGTAGCGAGAGAGGGTGTAGGATAGGTACCGGCGAGTTCATCGAGATAGAGACAGATGGGGAGCTTATTCGGCTGCAGCCTATTCCGAAGGAGGTGCCTAGGGAAAGCTTCGAGAGGATAGTTAGAGAGATACCGATCGGGGAGATTAGGCGGATCGTATCGGATAAATCACCTATGGAAAGAATCGAGTGTAGAAAGAGCGGAAGCGAGCTTCTCTGCATAGAGCAGCTAGACAAGGGGAACAGGTCGAGCGACGAACTCGTACAGGCAATTGCGCTGCTGTACAGGTTGCTTGAAACAGAGGGAAAGCCGGTTAGGGTTCTCTAAATCAGCTCATCCTTTTTCTCGTCTCCACAGCTGTGGGGATAACGGGTGCCTAGAAAGAAGTGGTTCTGCATAGCCGTAGGGGCTACAATAGGTATCACGGAAGCTTCGTCCAGGATGGAGGCGGAGACAAACGCTGCTAAGGCTAGGTTCAGACACGGTACGATCTACGGCGAGTCGATAGGGATATGCATCGAGCTGGAGGAGCTCCTCAAAGCGATCCAGAGTGCGCTGAGGATGAAGCCAGAGGTAGAGGAGAGCAACGAGGATTCTCTCGATAGGGAGTAGACTCCTTCCTTTTTGTCCACAGCTGTGGGGATGTATATGAGCTTCGCTGTGCCGTTTAGAAAGCAGGTTTTTCGCTATGGGTTGCTGGCGGCTATGGTTATAGAGATCAGTGTAAGCGATGATATTACAGCGCTCGTTGTATACAACAGGCTCAGCAAGATATGCAGTAGATACAGACCTCTGTGTCTGCTGACCATCGATCAGAAGTCGATTGCTCTAGGACCAGTAGAGCTCTTCAAGCGCTACACGATACGTATGGCGCTCATCGTAGATCCGCTCCTCCGCAGAATACTGGATGCTGATAGGTGTTAGCATAACCTGCGTAAACAATCGGATGGCTACGGCGATGGAGCGGTATATACAGGGGCTGCACCATAACCATTCTTTCACGAGTTTTTGCATCACATACGTAAACCCCGGTCTTGACGCTTTCACGGTGCACCAGGTCTCCATTCTTGCGGAGGTGTAGCGGGGTCCGGGTGCACCTCTCCAGAGAGAAGGAATGGATAGTGATGTCCGTATCGACCTGGGGATTGAGGGGTTGAGCACTAAAGAGGCTCTGCTTGCTGTAGGCGCTATCTTCGGTGCTATCCTCGGTACTCTCATTGCTGGTGCTATCATTGCTGTAGGGCTTACCTACGCTGCGTATCTGCTGCACACCAGCCTGCGCATCGGTTTCGATCTGGCTTTCGTAATCGTTGTTGCGCCCTACATAGGCTTCGCAGCGTTTATACTGTTCTGCGTCTCTGTCCAGGCGATGCTGTTCCGCTTCGATAAGGATATACGTATCCGCGACATAGCTAGGCACCCGCTCCTAGCGCTGAAGGCGTGCAGGCTTAGGCAGAGGCTCGACGCTGAGTACCGCGATCTCGATGTGTGTCTGAAGATATGTGTTCTATCGGGTGTCTACAGCGCTACGGGCACCTGTAGACATCTATGCGAAGAGCACTACACGAGAATACAGAGGCTGGAGAACGAGATACGTGAGATAATCAAGAAGATGAAGAGATGAGGATCAGCCCGCCGCAGGAATCACAGCGTCCACCTGGTAGATCTCCTCGATGAGATCCTCGATCTCCTCAAGCATTTTGAGCTCGATTATATGGGGATCCAACATAGTGCCGTTCCCCGCTACAGCTGCTTATCACATGGAGAAGCTAAAAGATGCGAGACGCAACGATGATCATAGACCCTCTCGACGGGTTACGTACCTGTTCCGATACATCTTTACCTCAGCTGTGGGGATATCAATGTCATCTAGGTGTGGTGATGGATATGGCTAGGTCTAGATATGAAGGAACGAGGATGTTCCACATCGTTACACGTACATGGAACCCCATCACTGGTTGTAAGCATTACTGTAAGTACTGTTGGGCTAGGATGTTGGTGGAGACCAGGCTTCGCAAGGTAACTAGGAAGTATGCTGAGGGCTTCGTTCCTAAGCTTCACGAGAAGGAGCTTGATGTATGCTTCAAGCCGGGTGAGCTCGTGTTTGTTGCTGATATGGGTGATATGTTCGGTGACTGGGTTCCGGAGAAATGGATTTACAGGGTGCTCGAAGTGGTTGAGAGGTTTCCGCAGACAACGTTCTTGTTCCTGACCAAGAATCCGAGGAGGTACTACGCCTTGAAGAGCACGCTGTGTCTACATCGAAACGCTATCTTTGGCGCTACGATCGAGACCGATCTCGATGAGCTGTACATAGGCTACGGAATATCGAGAGCGCCCCTGCCTTCCGAGCGCATAGCGTATATGAAGGCTCTTAGATGCCTAAGGAAGATGGTCTCGATAGAGCCCATCATAGACTTCTCCAGCCCAAGAAGCTTCGCAGAGAAGATCGCCGAGATAGAGCCGGAGTTCGTGTACATCGGGTACGACAACTATGACAATAGGCTACCCGAGCCCACGCTGGACAAAACACTTGAGCTGATCGACAACCTGAGACAGCACGGCATAACAGTCTACGAGAAAACCATTAGAAAAGCATGGTACGAACAGTAACCTACCCACACTCCTTCTCCTTCTTCTCCCTTCCTTCTTCCCTCCCCTCTTCCCTACCTCCTTCTCTCTTCCTCTCCTGTCCCCTCCTCTGCTTTTGCTTTCTGTTTCCCTTCCTCCCCCTCCTCTTCTTGTCCGCAGCTGTGGGCACCTCCTGTTTGTTTTCCATGTCTATCTGTTTATGGTATAGGTAGAGATATATGCTGTTCAATGGCTGCGCATACTCTGGGTGGGGGTAGGTGGCTAGAACGGTAACGTTTTGGGTTGTTGACAGGGACTGGAACACGGTTGTGAGGAAGGAGCTTACGTGGGATAGGCTGGAGGAGCTGAAGGAGCTGCTGAAGAAGGGGTTCTTCGTCAGCTACGACTCTGCGCTGAAGCGGTGGAGGATCAAGGGCGTTAAGGATCTTGAGGCTGCTAGGGAGTTCGCCGAGAAGGTAGGTGCTCCCGAACTCATCGAGAGGCTGGGGGCGTACAGGCTGAAGGCTAGCGTTAGGCTGGATCCCCAGCTGCATATGGCTGTAATCGATATTCCGAGCAGACTAACCTACGATATGCGTAGCAGGATCGAGGATGTTCTTAGGATTACGTATAACAGGGAGAAGTACGATCCCGCAACCAAAACCTACGAGCTCATTCCAACGACTGTGAGGATAGGAAGGATAGAGACTACGCCGGAGGGCATCAGAATCGTTGTCGCACCCAGGTTCCTCCATAGAGTTATCAACGTGCTGAAGAGCATGGGTATAGATGTAGAGGTCGAGAAGCCCCATCTCAAGACGGTGGATCTCAAGACGAGCTTCGAGGAGGTCTACGAGAGGCTTAGACCGTACCAGAGGGAGGCTATCGATGCGTGGATAAGGAACGGGTACAGGGGTACAATCGTCATCCCCACAGGAGGTGGAAAGACATGGATAGGACTCGCAGCGATCGCCAAGCTGAGGGTTCCAACACTGATTCTGGTTCCAAACGAGGCTCTGCTTGAGCAGTGGGCTAGAAAGATCGAGGAGGTTCTAGGCATCAAACCAGCTATCTTCGGTGGCGGTAAGCATGAGGTAGGCGATATCACTGTAGCCACCTACCAGTCGGCGTATAGACACATAGACAAGCTGTGGAACAGGTTCGGTCTTCTGATCTGTGACGAGTGTCATAGGGTGCCAGCCGAGAGATTCTTCGAAGCCGTTAGGATGATAGCAACGCCATACGTTCTCGGTCTAACAGCCACTCCCGAGCGAGACGATAAGAACGAGCACCTGATCTTCGAGAGCCTCGGACCCATAGTCTACAGGATACCGTATACAGAGCTAGCCAAGGAGGGGTGGCTAGCACCCATCCTCGTGGAGATGGTACCGGTTGAGCCTACACCAGAGGATGAGAGGAGGCTTCTAGAGCTATCGAAGATGATGCGCCGCGGAAACGCACCCGCGGAGAAGATAAGAGCAGAGATAGATAGGATCCTCGCTCTCGATCCGAACAAGATCAGCAAGATCGTTGAGCTAGCCATCAAAGCAGTTGAGCAGGGCAGGAAGGTGATAATCTTCGGCAACCTCATAGATCAGCTCAAGAGGATCTACGACGAGCTCGTGAAGAGGCTCGGAAGGGAGAAGGTCGCTGTCTACGTTGGTAGAGGCAGCGTGAGGCAGTTCGGCGTATCGTCGTCGAGGAGAGATGAAGAGATCGAGAGGTTCAGGAGGGGAGAGGCAAGGATCCTGATACTCAACCAGGCGGCTGAGGAGGGTATCGATATCCCGGACGCGGATGTAGAGATAATGGCTTCGGCGTACAAGACGAAGAGGCAGATGATCCAGAGGGTAGGTAGAATCGCTAGACCGGCGCCCGGTAAGCTCGCTGGCATCGTCTACCTCGTCTACATCGATCCCTGGGAGGCGCACAGAGCCAAGGCTTGGTACGACGTTCTCAACGAGATCGTGCCGCAGGACGAGATGAGGAGGCTCGTGGAGGAGAGGAGGAGGCTAGAGGCGGAGTCCAGGAGGCTCGGCGAGGGAGAGGGCGCGAAGGTTATCAGGAGGGTGATGAGGCACGAGGAGCGCGTTGCGGCTCTGGAGAGAGCTCTCCAGCTGGTCAAGGAGAGGTACCCTTTTATCTACGAGCTCGTCGTTCAGGCGCTTAACAAGACGCCTAGGAAGCTAACAGTGAAGGAGAAGAGGGCTCTGATCTTCCTCGCGAACCTAGCCGACAGCTACGGGTTTATGAGGGACGTCGGCAGGGAGAGCAAGCATCGTGCAAGGTACGTGAGGACGTGGCTAAGGGACTGGTCGAGAAGGGATCTACCAGGCGTGGATACGCCGGATATCCGCGGCTTCGCTAGGAGGATAGCCAGGCTAATCAGGGAGGGCAGAATCGATGAGGCTGCACAGCTCGTGCTATCAGAATAATCGCTACATTTAAATTCCGGAACGGGGACCATGTGCACGAGGTGCGAGGTATGGAAGACCTCAGAAGCACTATACTACCAGCAGTAGCAGTACTGATAGCGATCTTTGTAGGGATAACAGCCGCCAACATCGCCGGTGGCATCGGTGAGTACACAACCAAGCTGCTAAACAATAGCCTCGGTGGAGGAATAACGATCAACCTATTCGATGACACAGTTATAAACATCACGAGAACGGGCTTCATATTCCTAGCGATCGGCGTCATCATAGCGATAATCGCCATCGTCATCAGGATGCTGATGAACGCCGCCACAAGCGTCGGTGGAGCACCCTCCGCCTAACGCGTAGCACCATAAACGTTTCCGTCCCTAGAACCAAAACCCTTTTTCTCAACACCTCTTCCCCCTTCTTCCCCTCCTCTTCTCGGGTGAGCATCTGTGCGTCTAGCTCTATTCGTGCTCGTTGCTGTACTCTTCATACCCGCAGCTGCGGCTACGGTTCTCGCCGATACCGTGACCACAGCTGTGGATATGGAGTGTCCGCCCGGTAGCTTCGTCTACAACGCTTCGGGTGAGTTCATCTGTTTGCCGGTGGTGAAGGAGGCTAGAAGCCCGTTTGCAACCATGTTTGCGGTTCTGAACGATAGCGGTCTGTACGTAGATATAACGTGCTTCGAGAGCAGCGGGTGCAACGTTAGTCTGGAGGTGGATGCTCCGAGCGGTGAGCGGGTTGTTGCGAAGAGCCTCGATCTCGCTGGCGGAGAGGTAGCGACCGTCGTTGTCCCTGTGTCTGGCTACAGCTACCTGGTGATCAGGCTGACCGTCAACGGCTTCGAGTACGGTCCGTACGCGGTTGCGAAGGTGCAGAAGAGCGCGTTCGACGTATCGAGCATCAGCCCGGTATCCGCTCTACTGCTTATGATAGCCGCCGCATCTCCTCTGATATGCGTAGCCCTAAGACCATCAACGAGGATAGCTGGAGCCGCTCTAGCAGCCGTATCGATGATGTATCTACCGATACTGGAGGCGTTCGGCATCCCTCCAAACATAAGCGAGCTGATAACCGCTATAGCGTTCCTGGTGGGCATCATCCTCGCCGCGGTCGGTAGGTAGAGCGATACCCAGATAGCTCACAGCAAGCCCGTTTCTTCGGGGTGTAGCAGAGGTGAGCAGCGGTATAGACATCGTTGTGGAGTACCCCGGGCCAAAGCTCTACGTCACCAAGGTGGTGACGCAGTACGTAACGAGGCACGTAACAGCCGTTACAACAGCTTACGCTCCTACAAGGGTCATCACGAGCATCGTTGTTTCGCCTGTCTACAGGTACGTCACCGTCCCTCTCTACAGGTACTACGAGACGTGGCAGAGGCAGTGGGATGCGTACCAGAAGGCGTGGAAGGAGTGGTGGGAGAAGCAGGAGGAGACGATTAGGAGCGGGAACCTGACGCTCACCGAGTACAGCAAGAAGGTCAGCGAGAAGATGACGAACGAAGCCAGGAGCGTGCTAGCGAGGGCGATAGCCGAGCTGGTTGTCATGTCCGAATCCCTTCCCGAGGACCTCTACAAGAAGCTTAGGCAGGTTCTAGAGAACGCGTATCGCGGTCTCTACGAGGGTAAGACGAGGATCGTCGTCACGCCCTACATCGTGAAGGATCGTATCGAGCTCGACGTATCCGTACCGCACGACCTGCTGCTAGCGCTAGCGCTAGCCGGTCTAATCCACAGGAAGTTCAACGAGTACGTAGAGCTTGTGGCGAACGAGGTCGCGAACCTCGGTCCGGAGCAGGCTGCCGAAGCGGTGAGGATGTGCCTCCCCAAGAAGGTCGAGGAGCTGGCGAAGCTGGTAGAGGAGGGTAAGCTCGACCAGGTCAAGCCGCCTCAGTGGACCGAGTGGTGGTGGCAGGTTGCTCGAGCAATAAAGCTCGTTACGCTGCAGGAGCTATTCGATCGAGCTAGGCAGATCCTGAGCCAGTGGGAGAGGCAGGGAGAGGAGCTTGCCAAGAGGGGCGATATCAAAGGGCAGCTGATGCAGATCGCCGCAGCTGCGCTCAAGACCGCTCTGAGCGGCGCTCAGGGAGCTCTATACGCGCTCCTCATAGACCTGACCGGAGGTCTCTTCGCAGCTCCTCTGCTAGCCGACCTCGCGAACCAGCTGAACCAGCTGGGGAACCCGCTTGTTCGAGACCTGCTTCTGAAGGAGCTTAGAGAGGACCCGAATGCTCTCGCCGAGTTCATAGGTAGCCTCGTAGCCGGTGCAGCAGCCGGTGCGATAGGTGCTAGAGCGGCCGGTCTGGCAAGAACCCTCCTAGCCAAAGCGGTAGCGAGGATCGCTAAGAGGACCGGCAGCATCAAGCTCGCGAAGCTCGCGGAGATGATCAGGGGCTTCACCCCGCAGGAGGCGGCTAAGATCGTAGGTGACTTCGTTCCCGATAGAGTCGAGACGAAGTTCTTCGACACGGTTTACGACCCGAGCACGGGGAGGACATACGTTGTGATATTCTACGAGGAGGCGGGTAAGATCAAGCCCTACGCCAAGATACCCGTAGAGATGCTGAAGAACGCGGCGATGAAGCTGTCGCGCGTCGTTAAGGTCGGTGACGAGAACTACGCTGCTCACCAGATCCTTGCGTACATAGCGAAGAGGAACCTCAAGCCGGAGGAGATCCAGAACCTCCTCGAGATCGTCTACCAGATACCTCTCGAAACGAGGAGCCAGATGGAGTTCCTCCAGGCTCTAGAGGACGCGATTAGGAGCGGTAGACCGATCTACATCAGCGGAACCAAGGTCAAGACCGTCGCTATACCTGCGAAGAGCGATAAGTTCATCGATCTCGAGGTGGCTGTAGACGGAAGGATACTGAGGTTCCAGATACCGGCCGATCCCACAGCTGCGCCCAGGGTGTGGCTAGACCCCAAGCTTATCGAGGCTGCCGACGAGCTCGCCAAGAAGGAGAACATACCGCTGTCCGTAGCGCTCTACAGGGTCCTCAAGGAGAGGGGCGTGCTCAAGCAGATGAGGGATGTCGTTAGGTGGCTCGAGCAGCACCTAGACGATCTCAGGATAACGAACGCTAAGGCTGTTGAGGAGGCTCTCTCGGCGCCGTACCCTGTGTTCCTCGAGGAGTCGACGCTTCTGATCAAGCCGGCTGAGGGGAGGGTCGTTACCGTAGCTGTGGGCAGGGGGAGGATAGCCGAGCTGCTGAAGTACGTAACAGGGAGGAGCGTCGACGACAGGATCGTCTCGACGATGGTTCAGAGAGTCGTTGCCGAAACGAAGCCGAGCGGAGAGGTCGGCGACATCTACTACACGATCAGGCAGAAGGTGATGATATCGAGGGATCTGTGGAGAGAGATAGAGCCGTACTTCAGGAAGTTCGTGGACGCCGTCACGAAGCGTAGGCTCGACGAGGCTGCCCAGTACGTGAAGCAGATCGTCGAGACCGCGGCTAAGACCGAGCCCGAGACCGCGGTGGAGCTAGGAAAGCTCCTGGAGTCCATGGTTACCACAACGCGTAGGGGATCTGTTGTCGTACCTATGCCGGTGAGCGATCCGGAGGGAACCACGGTTACAATCCTCGGCGTTGTAGCCGCCACGCCGAGCCAGATAGAGAGCGCGATACAGCGCGCGGAGAGGGGCGAGAAGGTTGGTGAGGCTGTCGGTAGGAGCGCCGTAGCTATGCAGGAGCTGAAGAGCGTTGCGGAGGCTCTGAAGCAGTACGGCATCAGCCTGGAGGTCGGTAAGAGGATCGATATCGATAGGGTTATAGCGGAGCTCCAGCAAGCCAAGCAGAGCATCGAGACCGCCGCGGAGGAGCTTCAGGACGAGGGTCTTCAGCAGCTAGCCGACTACCTGCAGAAGACGATTATCGATCTCGCTCAGCTGAAGAGTCTGCTCCTATCGATCAACAGGGTCGTGAACAGGGTCGTTACCGCCGAGACCATTACCTCTACATCCATGAGCGAGACCCTGCCGATGCAGGAGGCGAGGTACAGGGTTCTCAACGCTATCGCTAGGATAGATACGGCGATAAACGTTGTAGGAACGGTCATGACCCAGGTTCTAGACAGAGTAGTTAGGCATATACTCAGAGAGACGCAGCGTACGAAGCTCAGCAAAGAGACGTCTCTCAGCGCAGACGTCACCACCAGGAGAGATATCCACGTAGTTGCCGAGAGGCATCTGAAGACCGTTGACGAGGTTCTCAGGCATAGACAGGACATAGACCGCATCACCAAGCTGTCTAGAGAGAACAACGTTGGTGAAGAGGTCGAGACCAAGAGGACTATCAGCGTTGTTGCTGAGAAGCACCTCAAAACCGTTGACGAGGTTCTTAGAGAGACGCAGAGGCTGACCGAGAGGAAGCATCTTGCTAAGGAGCGAGAGCTGGACGCTTCTGTGGAGACCAAGAGGAACATCGATGTTGTTGCCGAGAAGCGTCTGAAGCAGGTAGACGAGGTCTTGAGGAAGACCCTGCCGATGCTAGAGCGCGAGAGGCTCACTAAGGAGAGCGAGCTACCTACAGCTGCGGAGACGGATCGCAGCATCAATGTTGTTGCCGAAAAGCATCTGAAGTCTATCGATAGGGTAGTCAAGCAGACGCTGGGCATCGATAGGCTTACGAAGCTCGCTAAGGAGCGTAGCATCGATGAGGATGTGGAGACGAGGAGGAGCATCAGCGTCGTCGCCGAGAAGCATGAGAAGACGGTGGATGAGATCCTTAGGAGCACTCTCGGTCTAAGCGAGGTGGAGTCAAGGTCTGAGTCCACAGCTGTGGAGAAGGATGTGGCTAGCAAAAGAGATATCAAGGTTGTTGCCGAGAGGCTGGTCAAGATGGTAGACGATGCTAGGTACGATAGGCTCGCTAGGCGCCTAGTCGTTGAGCTTGCAGATGAGCTGAGGAGGTATGGAAGCAAGCTGGTGGAGAGGGATATAGATATCGTTGCAACGATTGTCAGACCGGACGTCGTTGTGTTCCGCAGGAGGCGGTCAACGGTATCGCCGATCGATCAGAGCAGGAGCACGTCTATACCGAGGGAGGAGACAACGGATATAGAGCTCGAGGTGGTCAACAGGGAGGTTACAGATACGCAGAAGGTGAGCACAACGACGAGGTCAACGTCTCTCACCGAGCTCAGCAGGTGCACGAGCGTAGGCACCGAGGAGTCTACGCAGGGAGTCGTAGTTGTCGTTACTCAGCCGGTTCTCGAGGAGGTTACGGAGGTTGTTCCGGTTCTAGACGAGGTGTGGCTGTCGTGGAGAAGGCTGCCCAGGGTGAGGAGGGTTTCGAGACCGCCTAGCCTACCTATGGTCGCGGCTGTGCCGAGGATAAGAAGGGTATGGAGGAAGGGTAGGGTGGGCGAGCGGGTGGTGCTCTAGTGGCGTCGGCGATATTCGTCTCGATCGGAAGGTTCGCGTTTCAGTTCGGTATAGCGACCTTCATACTGGCTACGTTGATGAGCATCGTGCTAACGTCCCTGGGCTTCCCCATCCACCCCGCGATGGCTAGGATGTCCGCTCTGCTGCCGATAGTGGGTCTAACGAGCATCATCCTGGGCGCCCTCGGGAAGGTGAGCGGAGTGGTCTCGGTGTTCATGCCCAGGCTGGGGAAGCTAGCGGGTGTAACGGTATACCTATCGCTTTTCCTACCCGCGGTCTCGGGGATAACAACCGTTGTCCTAGCCGTTCTGTCCAGCCTACCGATACCGCCAACAGCGTCCATGGCTCTGCAGTCGGTCGTATCCACGCTTCTAGGAGCATCGATAGCCTACTACCTAGCCGTAAAGCTAGGGATAATGCCGCCAGAGTAAACCGTAGCCACAGCTGTGGATACAGAGCTCTTTTTCGCTACGCATATATGTTTCTTCGCGTAGCGCTGAACGGTGGTTGGATGCCTCGTAAAGCGGCTAGGAGAAGCACTGGCGCTTCGTTGTCAAGGACCAGGGTAGACTACGTCAGGGCTAGATACACGATATTCGATGTTCTGAGAGACGCATTGAAGAGGTGGTGCTTAGAGGATACGAAGCGGAGCTGTAGAGTCGATGATGAGGGCAGGTTCTATCTCCGCGTCGTTTCCGGTGATGGAGATACAGAATCTGTTGTAGATACAGGGCTTCACGGAGCTCTAGTGATACACGATAGCGTCGAAGGAGATGTAGCGGTGCTCTTCGTCAAGGCACCGCTCGACGAGCTGACGAAGCAGGAGTACGAGAAGCTGCTAAGCGAGCTCCTACCCCAGGTAAAGCAGTACGGCAGTCTCTTCCTAGCGGCGCAGAAGGTGCTTCCAGAGCACGGTATAGAGATACGAAGGGTAGACCTCTACCCGTAGCCAAACCTTTTTCTTATCCCGCAGCTGTGGACAAAGCATACTCTCCTTCGCTACGCATATATCCTCTTAGATGCGTGCAGCGCTAGGGGTTTCCATGCCTAGTGCTGTGGATAGGAGGAGCTCCACCAAGACGAGCGCGATGCTTCGTGGTGCTGATGCTGGGTTCGAGTACGGTGCTAAGCTTCTTGAGGAGCTTACGCAGAGTCTCTTCGCGGCTATCAGAAGGCTATTCTCTAAGCCGAGCGGGTTCTCGTGGAGCTCCCCAAAGGTAGAGGCTATCCTAGGAAACGAGAGGGTCTATCTATGGCTAGAAGCAAAGAAGAGCCCGTTCGGGCACCCCGTATCGCTTACCGTCTACATGTCGCATACCAGGAGATCGCAGGGAGCCCAGGTGATACATCTTGTCATAGGTAACGAGCCGCATAGCGTGCTGCGCATGAAGATCGATATTATTACAAACGTAGACAAGGCAAGCATACTCATACCAAAGATAGTTGCGCTCCTCAAGAACGTGCCCTAGCACTCACCGCTCCTCACACTTTGTCACCACAGCTGTGGCTATGTTTCTTCAGAGTATCTTCCGATTTCTTCCGTTAGACTCCATCTCTTGTTGATTCCATCAAAGTAGAGTAGCCCTGATTCTCTGAGCTTTTGAAAGAGTGTGAACTGTAGCGGATCGAGGATCTTCCGCACCTCTTCCTCGTCTGCTGTTCGTATCTCGCTAAGCTTATTGACGAACTCGTCCCAGAACAGCGGTTCTATAGCAACACGCTCGTTCTTGAGCTCCAGGACTACTGCACCCTGCTTTCTCAGGCTAGAGAATATCCTATCCCTCGTATCCTTATCCCTCCTCTTCGCCAGCTCCGATTCGAACAGAACCTTCTGCTCGACTAGTATATCCCAAGCCGACTTCCTCTGGCGCTTACCAGAGGATCTCGATGTAGCAGAAGGCTGCGTAGATCCCCCTACCTGCGTAGACTGATGTGAAGCGAACTGTGTAGCAGTGCCGCTCTGGCTAAGCATATCTATCTTCGTAGCAAGGCTCTGAACCGCCTCGTAGAGCTCAGCTAGCCTCCTAGCACTCTCGTCGATCTTAGCCGTAAACGGATTCACCATATCCTGGCATCTCCTTAGACACACCTTCAGAACCTCATCCATCAACCTCTTCAGAGCCCCAGCATCGGTACCGATTTGGGTACCACCATGCGTACCCAAGGTGGTACCCACTTGGGTACCACCATCGGTACCCACTTGGGTACCCACGTGCGTACCGCCTTGGGTACCGATGAGCGTACGTCCATCGGTACCGATTTGGATACCGCCTTGCGTACCCACTTGGGTACCGATTTGGGTACCACCTTGGGTACCCAAGGCGGTACCGATTAGCGTATGCAAGAACGTCTCGCCCATAGCTCTGTAGAGCGTTGCTAAATGCGTAAGCAGTTCGGCAACGGTTCTAAAGCCGAGCTTCCTAGCCATCTCAGACAACGTATCGTAGATCTCTCGAGATACAACGATGGATCTACTCCCCTTCGGAGGCACCTACACCACCTCTGATAAGGTTGCTAACAATGCTCTCCAGCCGTTCAATTCTACGCTTGAGCTCCTCCATACCGATACTACATAGAGCAGAGCTAAAACGACTCCTCCGACTCCTCCCTCTATACCACAGCTGTGGGTAAGGCTTCTTGGAGTAGGTAGGGAGGTAGGTAGATAGGTAGGTAGTGGTGGGTAGGTGGGTAGCTAGTAGGTAGTGAGTAGTGGGTAGCTAGTAGCTAGTGAGTAGGTAGTGAGTATTTAAACTGGTAGGTAGTGGGTAGTGAGTAGTGGGTGGCTAGTAGGTGGTGGGTAGTAGGTAGTGGGTGGTAGGTGGCTAGCATGGTTCGTGTGAGATGCCCTAGATGTGGTCATGAATGGGAGTACAGGGGTAGGGCTAGATACGCAACGTGCCCTAGATGCTACAGGAAGGTAAATGTTGAGAAGTATAGGGTGATCCAGCCCGAGGTAGTCAGTGCTTCGAGCCAGAGCACCGAGAAGAGCGGTAGCGCGTTCTACCTCGGTGTGCTTCCGGAGAGCGAGTACAACAGGCTCAGGGAGTTCTTCATCAAGTGTGCTGAGGAGGTTGGTGCGGACTGGATAGAGACTCCATCGGGCTTCGAGCTGAGGAACAAAGACGAGGAGTGGTTGGAATGCCTGAAGCGTCACGGCGTTGACATAGTGGTTAAGCCTGGATAACCGTTCACCTCGGGTACACACCTACACCTTTTTCCTGACCACAGCTGTGGGCATAGACGCGGCACGCATCGTTTGTGCGTTCTAGGCTACGCTTATATTGTTTTGCTGGGAGCGGGGTTTGGGGTGGATACATGTCGCAGGCTCAGCAGGTGCAGCCCCAGGTTGTGGTCACCGAGGAGATTGTTGGTGGTAGCAGCAGTAGCGCTGCTACCGGCTTTGTGAATCCGTTCGAGGCGTACCACCGTGTGCTGGACACGTTTGCGAACATACTGAGGAAGCGTATCGAGGAGCTCTTCGGCGTCGACCTCGCTCTCGATCTGGATACGGAGGGGAGGTGCAGGAAGTGGATCTGTCCCGACGTCGCTGGGAAGCGCGTTCTAGTCTCCCCGGCGTACCTAGCCATCTACGGAGCTCTCCTAGCTGCCGCCGAAGGAGCTGCTCTTCCGAGCGAGAGGAAGAGGCTTATCGACAGGCTGCTGCGCGCCGTAGCCGAGTTCGCGTGCTACACAGCCGCAGCTGTGGTGAGGAAGCTCGGTCGAGCACCGATGGACTGGAGGAACGCGGCGAGGGTTCTGATGGAGGAGCTGAACGATAGGCTAGGAGAGATAGAGAGCGCGATCAAGGGGACACCGACGTACCACGCCGCACAGGAGCTCGTAAACGTTGTTAGAGAGCTCGTTAAGAGGGGCGCCATTCCGAGGCTATCCGAGTTCAAGCCGATTAGGGTTGTACACACCGGGAAGGGACCAGTAGTAGTCGTTGACATACCGTTAGCTACAGCCTACGCAGCGGCTCCGATAGGCGAGCTAGTCAAGCTCGGTACGAAGACCGTGAGGGTAGCGGCGTCGAGAGGGTTCCTCGGTAGATCGAGGCTCGTGCTGGAGGCCGATATACCGATAATAGCGTCGTAGACCCCGGCATAGACTGGTGGTAAGAGTGTCGCTGCTGTTCGGCGGAGACGAGGGTAGGGGCTGGACAATAGCAACCCTCGTGATTGCGGGGATAGTTCTTGCTCTCGCTATCAGCTACATCGTGAACCTGATCACCTACGGGGTCTCGCTCATCCTCAACACCACCGCCTGGTTCCACGGGGTCGCGATGACGAGCCTCGGCTACCCGGAGAACGCGCAGACGATACAGGTAGGTAACTACACCGCCGAGATCCCCGTACCCAACAACAGCGTTCTCCAGAGGATGGAGAGCGAGGCGCTGCCGATAGGTCTAGGCATACTGAGGATCGTGTCGAACACGACGCTGTTCGCCATAGCTATAGTCATAACCCTGATCATAGCCGCGCTCACCATGAGAGTGAGAGGATGAGCCGCGTACCGACGCTGTACATAACGAAGTTCGTAACCAACGTCATCACGAGGCACGTAACGAAGCGCGTGGGCGTGGTAACGAAGCTGTTCACGGTGTACACGGTTAGGGATAGGCACGGCAGGACGCGTACCGTAACCGTCGTCGTCACGGCTATAACCAGCCTCTTCGCGGATAGGGCGGCAGCTGTGCAGAGAGATGTTTTGAGGAGGCTCGAGAGCATCATGCGGAGGATCAGAGCATAGCATACCCGCTACCTAGATATCTCCTCGCGTCCATGCATACACGAGAGGTGCTGGAAGGATGGTTAGGTACACCACGAGCTACATCGTAGACCTCGACAGGGCTATAGCCACCAGAGTAATCACCAAGCACGTCACCAAGCACATAACGACCAAGATAATCACCTACCTGACCAGGATCACCAGCAGGATCTATACCTACGCAACGAGGCTGATCACCAACTACTACCTGGAGGGCAAGCTCTACACAACGATCGAGAAGCCGACGAAGCTCCTGCTAGGGGTAACAACCCTCGTCATCACCAAGGTCGGTCCAATCGTGACGAAGGTCGAGGAGAGGGAGACGTAGGTTAGCTAACCGCTCAACTGCTTTTCAGAGGATAGAGCGCTACATTTAAAAGACCGGACCCCACACCCTCAACACGAAGGTGAGAAGTATGGCAGTCAGAATAAGCGGAACCGAGTGGAGAAGAATATTCGCAGAAGTAGCTCACCTATGCAGCAAGCTAGCGAGAGCAGGCAGAATGAACTACAGGGAGTGCATGAGCAAGTACCTCAGACTAGCCCACGAGACCGGTGGAGTACCAGAAGAGCTCAGAGCACTCGCAGCCGGTCTCTAGCCCGTTCCATAGCGATAGCGTAGGTCCCTAAACCAAACCCCCTTTTTCTCTTCCTCTCCGCTTCTTCTCTGCTCCACGCTGTGAAGAGGTTATATTCCTTGCTTGCAGCGTGTAGCCTTGATACAGGGTGAGCTTGACCTCGAGGAGCCAGCTCGTTAGGCAGGTGCTCTCGCGCTCGCTTGCCGAGCTGGTGAAGTACATGACGTACCTCCGAGTGGTTAGACCGAAGGTTCTGGACAACGCTATAGCGCTCGCGATGGGCAGAAACGTTCCGGATCACAGCGCTAGGAAGGTGGCTATGAACGTTCTGCACAGGATGAGGGAGAAGCTGGTGTTTCGCGGACCGCTCGTCGATAGGGTGATCCTCGCCACGTACAACGAGGTAAAGAGGTTCGAGCCAGGCAGATGCCCGTTCTGCGGACTACCAGCCGAACAGCTCAAGAAGAACCACTTCGCTCAGCATATGCGCGAGATCAGCGAGATAGTTATGAACGTAGCCAGGAACCTTGGGCTAGCCTAAACCGTTTTTCCGCTTCTCTATCCCGATACACACATATTCTCTCCATGACTAGCACGCGAGGGGAGGTGGTATGCCCACTAAGGTGTCTAACGAGGTTCCTACCCATGTTCGGAAGGTTCTCGAGCTGCTCAGAAGCAGGCTCGGTGCACTCGATAGAGCAACCATCGAGAGGCTCGTGCCGTTCCCCACGTATATAGCCCTCAGGAGGTACACCGAGGAGCTGTGGCAGCAGCTCGAGCCCGCTAAGAGGGCTATACTCAACGAGCTCATCAACGGGAGGTACCTAGACATAGACGTACCGCAGCTGCGAGACCTCACAAACGCCGTGAGCTTCGACAGGTTCTACAACATGGGCATGGACGAGCCAAGACCCGTCTTCCTGCTGATAATCCCCGACGTGCTCGACCTCCTTAGGAAAGCGGACAACGTGCACCACTTCATGCACCTGCTGTACAGGAGGAGGGTTGGGCTCTCACCGTACGACCTGCTGAAGATCATCGTCGAGGGCAACAACAATACGCTCGACTACCTGTGGGAGAAGGTGAGGGACAGGATAGATGAAGAGACGTTCAAGCGCCTAGTGCTGTACCTACACTACGCGCTTGGAGGCACGTTCAGCGAGGCCATCGGTCCAGGGTGGATGCTGCCGGGGATAATAAGAGCCTACGCGATCAGCGTACCAAAGATGGAGGAGTACATCAAGCTTGCCCATGTAGAGTAAGCCATTTCCACAGCTGTAGCTACGTTTCTTCGGGTAGTATAGGAGCGATATGTATAAATGCTATGTATGCGGTTAGGATGCTGGTGCTTGGTATGGCTCGAAGCTTGGATGTAAAGAGTTTTGGAAGCGAGAGCAAGGCTAGTAGGATCGCTAGAGAGGTTGCTAGGTTCTGTAGAGATCTAGGTGGAAAACCTAGTGTTGAAGACGTACACTACGGTGTTAGAGTCAGATGTAGCTTCCCTAACCCAACATACGTAGTCGTCTCGTCTGGTATCCTAGGAGTCTTCCTCTACAGTAAGAACAGAGAACACCCCGTTGCAAGCCTCGGCACATTTGACCTTGTCCACATCGGTGCATCAGCAGATAGAGGAACGATACAGCTAGCAAGCATAACACAGGGAGGTGCTTCGTATGGCAACATCGTGGAGAGCAAAATAGATACCTATACAAACCGCCTCATGGTCTTTGTCACAGGAGACGGAAGAAGAATCTTCATCTACGTCTAGCCCCATCCCCCTTTTCC
Organism: Desulfurococcales archaeon; assembly: GCA_027066265.1. Classification (GTDB taxonomy): domain Archaea; phylum Thermoproteota; class Thermoprotei_A; order Sulfolobales; family Ignisphaeraceae; genus JAADCV01. The sequence goes on along the minus strand of JAMOOB010000490.1, from coordinate 30,835 downwards.
ACGGCTGTGGGCTTGGTATGCGCTACCTCTAAAAACTTGTTTTTCCTTCTCTTGTCTTGGGGTAGAACATGTCTAGCTTGGCTCAGCTTGCGAATAGGTTGAAGGAGCTTGTTGCTAGCGCTGCTAGGGGTAGCTCTAGCAATCCTTCGCTTAGGCTTGTTGCTGCTGTACCCAAGCTCGAGAAGAGGGTTGGGGAGGTTGCTAGGGATGAGCTGTCTCAGCTGCTGCAGCTCCTACCACCGTCGCTGAGAGCTGCTCTGGGCGACGCTATCGCTGTGTGCAGGCTTACGCCTATACATACGAGGTGGTGCCTCTACCTGCTGGGCAAGCTGATAGGTGTCGAGATGCCCAAGCCTACGATGCCTATGCCAAGCGAGCTGAGGAAGCTGCTAGACGCGGTCGCGCAGTTCCTTCCGGAGGAGGTGAAGAGGGAGCTCGGGTACAGGGAGGTTAGGATAGATATCAGGAGAGCCGTCGAGGAGGTTAGGAGGAGGCTCATCGAGCTGGTTAGGAGGGGCAGCAGCGCAAAGATAGAGAACGTGAAGCGGGCTGTCGAGGAGGTTAGGCAGATCCTAGGCAGGATAGCGGCTATCGAGCCCAGAGCAGCCAGAGAGCTCGTTCGCGAGGTCTCGCAGAGCCTCGGAGGTAGCGCCGAGGCTAGAACCGCTAGACAGGTTCTCCAGACCATCGCGGAGAACATAGGTAGACCCTCGGTAGCGGTGAGGAGAACCATAGAGATCCTGAGGGCTATGGGAAGAGGGGCGAAGGCGCCTATGCCCGCAGCTGTGGTCTCGGAGGTGGCTAGGAAGAGCATAGAGGTTACGAAGGGTGTAGGCAGGGAGAAGCCGAGGTCAGAGGCGCAGAGGTTCGTTGAGCAGAGGCTTAGGGCGGTTATGGCTGCTGCGGCAAGGAGGTGAGCGGAAGGCTCTTCTCTGCTCTCCTCCTAGGGATCGTTTTTACCGTTCCATCCAGATCGACAACGACTATCTCGTCGGGCGTTATCTGGAGCACCTCCCTCACGAGGAGCTCCTGCCCATCGATCAGAACCCTCTTCACCTGCAGCGGGTTTACCCATCTCGCTCCTCTTCTCCTCCACCTCATGCCCTTCCTACGAGCTAGGACCTCCGCGAGAGCGGCTATGAGCTCGCTCATCCTCTCACCCTATGTCCTTCTCCTGGAGTAGAGACCGTATACAAGCATCGCCGCCGCTATGATGAAGCTCGCCACCCAGCTCACGGTAGATACCCTAGCCTCGATGATGCTGCTGAACCTCGTGGACGGCGTTACGTTCAGCGCCGCAGCAGCCTCGGCATTACCTAGCCTGAGAGCAGCCAGGATGACGTCCGCGGCTACGAGCACAATCACCAGGAAGAGGAATATCACGAGACCGACGAGCAGCATCCTGAGCATATCTGTCCACCGATGCTAGTGCTAGGGTCTTCTATACCTTATACTCGTCGCAACGATGATGAACATCATCGCGACCACGCCTATAACAATAGCGGTGGCTACCATATCCACACACAGCTCCTCCTCACCGCCGCTGGGAAGAGGCGTTATGCCCACCTCCCTCAGCCTCTCCTCAACGCCGGTGAAGCTGGTATCGAGGAGATCCAGAGCGTAGCCAACAACAAGCAGCAGCACCAGCACGAGCAGGAGGACGAGTATACGCATGCGCCCCCGGAGATGCTGATTCTAGCAACAGCTATAAGCTAAATACATATCCATGCTTCGCGGTGGCGAGCGTGGGTATCAGGCTAGAGCTCGTTCTGTCTCCAGCCGAGAGGAGGATCCTCGGATCCCTCGCGAGGCTAGCCGCCGTACTGCTCCTGCTGATCCCAGCTGTGGCAGCGGTTATCGTCTGCGCTGCGGGCGGTATAGAGTACAACAGCGTAGCGACGTGGGTATCCAGCCAGTTCTTCGGTCAGCTAGCGATCTACGGAGCTCCGCTCAACGTCTCCGACCCCAACCTGCTCAGCTACCTCAACACCTACGTGGTTGATCAGCAGGGTCAGCCGTACTACAGCTACCTGTTCTCCAGCTACCCACCCTTCGTGCTGTGGGTGGAGGGTGCAGCCGGTCAGAAGATATACAACGTGTTCTACGGGGGCACCAACCCGTACCCGGAGTACGTAGCGACACCATCGACCTCACCGCTGTTCGCAGCCTACGACGACTTCGACTACGAGACCGGGTACTGGACGATATACGGCAGGTACACGGTTGCGCAGAGCCAGCTCCAGCTAGATGCGGGGAGCCTCGCGATCTTCAACACTAGCTACGAGCCTAGAGTCGTAGCGATCTGGCTGCTGAGAGGAGCGAGAACAGGTCTAGCGATCACGCTGTACAGCCCCGTAGACTACACCGGCTGGGTACATATCCACCTAGACAACACCAACTTCGCCGACTGGAGCAGCATCAAGGACGGTACAGACATCTACTTCCTGGACGCAGCAACACTACAGCCGCTGAACTACAGCGTCCTCTACCTATCCAAGACAGAGAGGGTGCTCGACGCAGCCGTCTACATATCGATAGGAGCGGGACAGACCAAGACAATCTACATGCTCTACGGGCAGGACAACCCGTATACGAGCTACAGGGTAGAGCCCACAGCTGTGGAAAAGACAGCGAGCTTCGAGTCACCCACATCCATAGAGGTCTACAGGATACAGCCAGACACCTCATGGAAACCAACAACACAGTGGGTAACAATCACACAGAACGCAACACTCAAACCAGGAACAACGATAGTGCCACACATATACAAGCTCTACGTACCTCCGTACGCACATACACCGCATATTGATGCAAATAGAGTTGAGTTTACTCCAGCTGTCTATGCAAAATCGTTCACAATGATAGTATCCGTATACCCAATGTCATCAGATAGCCGGTGTGTATTCCTTATGCGTACTGCTGCAAGGTATGGCTACTTTGTTATTGATGTGTACCCGTATGGATACAGATCTGCTGCAGGAAGAGATCCATACACTGACAAAATCTATGCCTTTCCATGGGCTTCTACACCAGCTAACGAGTTTGCTCTCGCCTATGACTATGATAACGCTATTACGTACTACATCGATAATAACGAGATCGACAACGTGTCTTTGTTGGATGCTGGATATACAAGGTTTGTATTCTTCTACTACATAGAGATTGGTTTTGATGTTGACTGGGATAATGCTTGGATACCCACTAGATACCAGGATCCAAGCATATGGAGATACCTGCTCTTTGTCAACAACACTGTTTTGGATGCCAACACCGTTAGGGAGATCATCGAGAGCCATACTATACCAGATGCGGTGAGCAGAAGTGTTATCCTGTTCTTCGACCCGACGTTCTATAACGGTACGCACTACCTAGACCTCACCAGACATTTCGTCGGTAATATACGCGGTACGGTCGTAAGGGTTCTAGACGAAGATAGGTGGCTATGGACGATATACGGTCTCTACAGCGATAGCTATCTGCACCTAAGGTTCTTCCCATACGGAAGCGTTGTTAAGATATACAACGCTTCGAGCGGAACACTAGTTGCGTGGATAAGGGTTGTCGGCTTCACCAACCCCGCCGGTCTCGTAGAGGAGCTCGATGTGCCTATACAGCTCCCAGAGGATGTCTATACAGTGGTCGTTGAAGCGCCCGTCACCAGCGTCGGCTCCAACGTGAATGGCCCGCCATTCGGTCAGTACCCATCTATGCCGCAGATCATTGTATACAGCGGTCAGCTGGGCGAGAAGGACACTACGTGGAGAACGAGCAGCGGAGGGATCGTCTGGTGGGAGTACGTCTCTGCTGATCTGTCGATAGGCTGGTACGTACCGGGTAGATACACAGCTGCTGTTCCATACGATCTAGCCACAGCTGTGGACATAGGCAACATACAGCCATTCCTAAAGCTCGTCGAGAGAACAACGCCGTACTACACCGTGATGCCCCTACCAACAAACATAACCATAGAGACAACAGCAGCCATAGAACCAAACACCACGATAGCACCACACCTATACGACTGGTACTTCGATGGTGTTAATAGTCGTGTCAGTGTACCTTCGTTCAGCACCATCACTACGCTTCCTTTCGCTGTTGAAGTGCTTGTGAAATACGATACGTTTCAACAACCCTGGTGCGGTATCGTAAGCTGGGATCGCGATGCTAATAAGGGGTTCTGGCTTTTGACCCATGCTTATGTGAATGCGATTGTTATTGGTACTGGAAACGGTGATACATACGGGGAAATGTCCGTTTCTATGAATGAGCATAGCGGTAGGTGGACATACATAGCCGTGAATTACTTCGTCGATCGCTTCGATGTCTATGTAGATTCTACGTATGTCGGTACGAGAACGCTTGACATTGAGACGAAGCTACCCGTTGGAAACCCGCTCTTCATCGGTTCGCGGAGAAGTGGATGGTATAGTCATGGATTCATAGCCTTCGTCAGAATCTTCAACAGAGCTCTTACCGAGACCGAGATTAACAGCGTGTATACTGCAAACGCATCAGACCTAGCGCTGTTCCTAGACCCAACGTTCTTCAACGGAACGCACTACATCGATCTATCACAACACCACAACGATGGTGTACCATATGGTAATGTTAAGAGGATTCCTGCAGAAGAGAGGTGGCTGTGGATCATCTACAACGCTTCCAGCGATAACCTTGTTCACCTAAGGTTCTTCCCGCTCGGAACCGTGGTGAGGTTCTACGATGCTTCATCTGGAGAGCTCGTGAAGGAGGCTGTTGTTGCTAATGCAACGAATGCGGCTGGACTTGTCGAGGACTACACCGTGAAGCTGCCCGCCGGAACATACAGGATCGTAGCGATCATAGCGCCACACAGCTACCAGATCATCAGAGCAAGAAGCGTATACCTAGCGAACAACTATGCCATTGCTCCACACCTATACGACTGGTACTTCGATGGTGAAGATGATTATATCGATGTTGGTGCATTCAATAGTGTTGATCCATCCTCAGATTTCGCTATAGCGCTAATGTTCAGCCCTGTTGAAACACCAATCGCATCCGTGATAATGGGTCAGTTTGGTGGTGATCCGTTATGGGTTCGAGTAAACTATAAGGGTAAGCTAGCGGCTATCTATCTTGGTGGCGCAGAGAACCCGGGCTATCACCCTACGCAGACCACATACCAGGATCTCACATGGAGGTTTGTAGCATTCACTGTCTCGGGCACAACCCTCAACATATATGTAGACACATCACTTGAAACAACAGTAGACATCGGAACAGGGAGGAGATTCAGCAATGGAAACCCATTATGGATAGGATGGACACCCTATCGCACACCACATCCACCATATAGGGGATACATTGCGTACACTATCATATATGCTAGAGCTCTCGACCCAACAAGCATAGCAGACCTCTACAACAATCATAAGCTCGATCCAACAAGCCTAGTTCTCTTCCTAGACCCAACGTTCTTCAACGGAACACACTACATCGATCTATCACCTAGCAGATACGCAGCGATACCGCGAGGCGATGTCAAACGTGTTCCAGCTGAGGAGAGGTGGCTGTGGGTTGTGCCGAACCTCTATAACGATGGTTATCTACACCTAAGGTTCTTCCCGTACGGAAGCATTGTGAGGCTGTATCGCCATGGTAGGGTTGTGACTTCGTTCTTCGTTACGTGTACGCCTAACGCTGCTGGTCTGTGCGAGGACTACAAGGTGTGGATTCCTCCTGGGACCTACGATATCGAGGTCCTCGTACCGTACCCACCCATAGACACGGTTGAGGCGAGTGTTGGTGATATCGGTGATCTTGAGGCTAGGGATAGCTACGATCTGCAGACGAACCTAACAGCAGCTACGAGCATGCCTATGACGCTGCTCCTAGACATGCCGGCAGTGTTCGGTCTAATCAAAAACCCCCATGTTCCGAACCTGTTCTGGGGAAGCTACTTCGGGTACAGCAACGCTAACGCTACGTACGAGTCGCCGAGTAACGATACGGCTGTTCAGGTGAGGTTCAGGTACGAGCCTGGCGAGAGGCTCGCTGTCGCTATCCTCAACATCTCGCTGAGCTACGGAGAGGGGATCGCCAATATCACGGCTGTGGTGTACAACAACGGTAGCTGGCTGTGGCTCTGCTACCTACCGGACAGCAGGTGTGTGAACACGAGCATCGCGCTGGACAGCGCTGGGTGGTATCTGCTGACGGTGGTGTTCGAGAAGCCGAACAGGATAAGGATTCTGCTCGGCAACGGCAGCTACGTTCCGGGCGGTATCTACCAGGATACGCCGCGGGAGTTCGTCTACAGCGCCACGGTGTACGGACCGTTCGCGGGAACATACGCTCTAGGTGTCTACGTCACGCCGAGCGATATGTATGGGCTGCACGAGAGCGTTCTCTACGACTGGGCTAGGATCGTGCAGTACCCGATCGGCAGAGCGAAGATCGTCGGCACAGCCGCGGTGGAGAGGATCTATAGGGTGAGCTACCTGCTCAGCGGCAACGCCACGTCTCTAGGTATCTACCTAAGCGGTGTTGAGAGGCTCAGGATCATCGTTCCTAGGGTAGGCGACGAGCCCATCGAGGTATGGTTCGGAAACTTCACGCCCGTCGCCGTCCAGAGCAGCGGCGGTGTTGTGCTCGGGAGCTACACCGTCTCGACCGATAGCGTAGTGGCTGTCGTGGGCAACACCACAGCTGCGGTCAGGACCTACACCGAGCCAGGGCTATACGTTGTGATGAGCATCCTGCCGAACGGAACAGCCGTGCTCTACGCGGATGGAGAGCCGCTGATGAGCTTCAGCGCGGGCAGCACGAGCTTTATGCAGGTAATGGTGGAGATAGCTGGCGGCGGTACGGTTACCGGAGGCTTCTTCACGCCGCTCTACCTGGACAGGCTCAAGACGGTGTCTACGGCGCCAAGCATAGTCCCGGTATCGAGCATCGCTGGCGCGAGGGGTGTCGTTGTTGGCTGGATACACAGCGAGGCGGCGGGGTACATGGTCTGCGGAATCAACGTCTCTACTAGCGCCGAGCTGTTCCTCGACATCAACGGGACGGTGAAGAGCGTACCGATAGCGCCAGCTGCGCTGCCAGCCGTCGTTGTTATCGGCTACGACTACAACAACGCCACCGGCTCGGTGAGCTGCTTCGCGATGTATGTATGGAGCGAGGGTAGGTACACGAGGTACAGAACGGCTATCGTGGAAGCCTCGTCGCCGATAGAGGTCGGCTACGCCTATCCGTTCATCAATGCGAGCACGTCTGTAGCGGTCGAGAGGTTCGGTGTAACGCTTGGATGGGCGTTCGAGGCGCTCGCGAAGGGAGCGCTATCGCTGTCGATACTCGGTCCGGTACCGGTCGGAGGGCTGGTGAAGTACGTAGCCCTATCGCGGCCGGTGATCATCGATATCTCGAGCGGCGAGCTGAGGATCTACCCCGGAGGGGCGAAGGGCATTACGCTCAGGGGCTTCAGGGGATGGACGCTCAACTTCGCCATCGCCGGAACGTCCGTTAGCGGAGTGGTGGTGTCGTCGGACGAGTACGTGCTTGACGTGCCGCTCGGGTTCACGGCTATGGTCGTCGTCAACCCGAGCTCCAGGCAGATATCGATAGTCGCCGCAGCGCCGAGCCCACCCGTGCTACGAGCAACGGTCGGCAGGGGAGAGAACATCACGTTGCCGAGCACAAGCATAGCGCCTCCGCCTACGCCGATAACGCAGCTATCTATAGACATGATCGTGCTCGGAGGCGCGATGATAGCGCTCGCGATAGCCGCCGCCAGGCTCAGCGGAGACATCGGTCTTGGTATAGCTCTAGCGGGATTCGTAGCCACGATACTCTGCGCCGTGATGGGCAACACCTACGGGCTCGCGCTGTCGGTGCTAGCCATAGTCGTCGGCATAGGTATACGGATCGCGAACAGGTAAACCCCTTTTACCAACCTCTTTTTCTTTCTTCTTCCTCTTGTTCGCTACATAGATTAGCTACCCCAACCACCTTCTCCGCGGTGGACAGGGGTGGTACAGACCGTTGTGCAGAGGATACAGATCAGCACCGCTATCGCCAGCTGGACGAACATCGCCGTGACCAGCGTTGTCACCAGGCACAGAACGAGGTATGTCACGAGGTACGTCACCAGGAGGATCAGCAAGATCGTGAGCAAGATCCTCAGCGCGGCGAGCGCCATCGTAACGACGGTGTTCCTAACCAGGAAACCCGTTTACCAGACCATCGTGGCGACGAGCTTCGTAACGAGGTGGATCACGCCGTACACGACCAGGGTGGTGACCAGAGAGATAACCGTTCCAGTAACAGTCTACGCATAGAGGTGGAAGCATGACGTCGGCGAGCCTTCAGATACCTCCAGCGCTACGCAAGCTGATGCAGATGTACAACATTACGCCGCAGCAGCTCCAGAAGCAGCCCCAGACAGTAGCTGTCCAGCAACCATCTGTATCTAGACAGGCGCCAGAGCAGCCAAGGATCGTCCCTCCCACACCACCAGCCACACAGCCGAGAGAGCAGAGCAAACCAAGAACACCGCCCCCATCCTCTACGCAGCCTAAGCAGCCGCAGAGAGAGGTCGTTGTCACGAGGATAGTCTCGGTAATCGTTACGAAGCATATCTACACAGTTGTAGCAACGAGGTACCAGACGATACCGGTCGCAACCGAGTACATCCTGTGGACAGTATGCTTCCTGAACACCAGGATCTATAGCCACATCTTCCCATACACGAAAGTGCATGTAGCCACAGCCACGGTCACGAGAAGCATCACAAATGTGTCCACAGCTGTGGTCACAAAGTTCGTGACGAGCTGGAGCAAGTACGTAACAATCATCGTGACACCACCTAAGGGACAGCATGTTGGACCTGGTAAGCCCGGAGCACCCAAGATGACGTAGATTAGCCATAGCGGGGTGCGAGCATGGTTATGAAGATGCTTTCCTCTGACCGCAGCAAGGTTATGCATCTCCTGCGCGCTTTATCGAACTACGCCTCTATGTCTATAGACTTCGCCGCTCGTATCGTCGAGAAGGTTCTCGGTAAGCGTCCTTCTCGCGACGAGGTTGTTCAGATCCTAAAAATGCTGGAGCAGATCACCAGCGGTGCGGTTCGTATCCATGGTGATCGCGTTGAGGTTGACTACAGGCGTATCGCGAGCTATCTGAGGCAAGCGGAGACCAGCCTGGATATCAGGAGGATGCTGTACGAAGCGTATAGACGGGCTAGAGCCGAGATGTCGCTACCGTGGATACCGCTGATCTACGTATACGAACACGCTCGAGAGCTTGGGTATAGGGGAAGCTTCAGAGAGTTTATCGAAGCAGTAGAGAGACTCAGCAAATCCGATCCCAGGATACACTTTGTATGGCATCCCGAGTACATAGACAAACCCGAGAAGGGTACGTGGATAAAGATCGACTAGCTCGTTACCACAGCTGTGGACATATTTGTTCGGCTAGAGCGAGGTTTTAACCTATTTCTCGTTCTCTAGCCCTTGGGAGCTATCTATGCGTGTTCTCATGGTTTCGGAGTGCCCCTGGGCACCGACCTCTATGGGCAAGGTTACGCTTTGGCTTGTGCAGGGCTTGAAGGAGCTCGGCTTCGATGTCAAGGTCGTGTGCTTCGCCGGGGTGGCAACGATGTTTGGGAGGGGGCTGAGGTTCAGGGCTGCTCATAGCTGCTGCGACTGGGCTAGGAACGTTCTCGAGAAGTACGTGGAGGTAGAGGTGTATCCGTGGTGCGGTAACCTCGCTCAGCACCTCTACGACATCGGTGGAGCGGACATCGTCCTGCTCTACGGGACGCCCTACGCGCCGCCGCTGAGCGAGATACTTCCTCAGTGCAGAGAGATCGGCGTTCCGTGCCTGGGCTACTTCCTCAACGAGTCCCTGACGCTGCCGCCGGAGTACGCGCTGCACGTGCTGAACGTACACGGCTTCGCCGCACCCACCGAGTTCGTGAGGAGGACGATCATAGACGGGTGCGTTCATGCGGGGTTCAGAAGGGATGTGTTCGAGGAGAGGACGTTCGTTGTTTACCACGGTATAGACCACGACCTCTACAGGCCGGAGGTATGCAGCGAGCTCGGGAGGCTGTTCCCGCCCGAGCTATTCATCGTTGGCACACTGGGCAAGAACATGATTAGAAAGAACCTCTTCGCCCTGCTGATGGCTGTAGCAACGCTTCCGGAGCACCTCCGCGAGAGGATCGGCGTCGCAGCGATGCTGATACAGTACGGCGCCGGCGATCCGAAGTGGAACATCGAGGCTACCCTAAGCCTGGTGGAGATGAAGACCGGGTGGAGGATGGTTAGGGAGAGAACGTTCTTCACGAGCGAGCCCTTCACATCGATGGGCTTGACGGAGAGGGAGGTTCTGCAGATATACTGCTCCGTAGACCTCTTCGCGTTTCCAAGCGACGGAGAGGCGTTCGGCTTGCCGCCGCTCGAGGCTGCAGCTGTGGGCAAACCAATCGTCGTCTCGGCTCATCCTGCGCTAGCCGAGGTGTGGGGCGAGGCTCTTCCCGAGGACGCTATCGTTCCGTGCGAGCCGTACGTCGTTCCGGAGGGCTTGGAGCTGTGCAGACCGGACTACAGAGCTCTCAGCAGAGCGATCGCGAGAGCTATGGAGGATCGGAGGTGGGCTGAGGAGGTCGCTAGGAGAGCGCACGAGCGCGCCAAGGCGTTCACCTACAGGGAGATGGCTAGGCGGATGGCTAGAGCCCTGGAGGAGGCGGCGAGCTTTAGAAGCGTTCTAGCCGATGCTGCAAAGGGTTGAGAGCATGTATGGACAGGCGGTTGCTCTGATCGCGATACTCGTATTCTTCGCGCTTGTGTGGATAACCATCGTATCGAAGGCTAGGAGCCAGGACTTCAAGCGCGCCTACGTGCTGATCTCGGCGGCGCTGGTACTCATCTCGCTCGCGTACATGGTTCCACCCCAGGAGATGCTGGTGAAGGTAGCAGAGGTGCGGTACGGAGCCAACACCACGTATGTATACACCTACACGACGGTGATGAACCTCACGACGACTACCGCCGCAACAACGGTAACCACGGTGACGACGATCCCGGTAACGATAGTGTCGCCGATCTACAGGGTGAACCCCGCCGCTAGGTACTACGTAGCCGTCCCGATAGCCGTCGCGATGGCTCTGCTAGCCCTAGCGCTCTACTTCATCGCCGCGTACGTGCTTGGAGAGATCAGAAAGGGTTGGAGGAGATGATTGTAGATGAGGGTGGTAAAGGGTATCCGAGCACTGTTCCGCTTCCTGCTCACCGCAGCTGTGGTGATGATACTGCTCTCCGCAGCATCGCTGGTACTCGGATCGGTATCCACGGCGCTAGCCCTGCTATCGCTGAGCTGCGGACTGCTGTCGGTGGCGCACTACCTCGCGTCTATAGAGATGGACGTGCTGAGGATGCTCCTCGTAGCGTCCACGATAAGCTTCGTGGCGGAGATGGTGTTCTGCCGAGGAACACCGCTGGAGAACGGCGTAGCCTTCGCGGGGGTGCTACTCTGCATAGCGTCGCTAGCGATGCTGAGGAGCGAGCTGGGAGAAGGCTAGCTCTACTCCTCGACTGCGGTTCGGTGCACACAGAACGATACAGACCCCCCGCAGACACATCGATTGAATACAGATGGGGTGCACCATACGAAGGATCTTCGGATAGTCAATCAGGTAAAAGCGGTTTGGGTGCACCTAAACGAGTGCAGACCTCCGCAAGAATTGAGGGTTATGATCGTGGGGTGCACCTAAAGACCTCCCTCGGGAGACCCCTCGATGTCGACAACTATCTCCTCCTCAACGATGTTCTCCCCGCCCCGAGGCTTCTCGGGTCTCTGCTCCCTCTCCTCGATCTGAACGCCGTGTTCACGGATGTACCTCTCGATCTCCTCCTCGGACATGACGTGCCTGTTCTCGCGGCAGAGCCTCAGCATCTTTCTGCACGTCTCGTCGCTGGGTATCGTAGCCATGAACGGGTAGTTGTTGAGGTTGGTGCGCTTGACGAGGAAGCACCTAACGTTCTCGTTACCGCTCTCATCCTCGTAGACCAGCACGACGCCGAAGACGGTCGGGTAGTCGAGCTTCCTACCGCCGGCGATACGCGTGCTGGTAACCGTGAAGAAGCCCTCGTGCTGAGCGATCTGCTCCCTGACCAGAACAAGCTCGTGAACCACGTACAGCTCCTTAAGCCTAGCGAGGTGGGCAAAGGGTATCGGCATAACGGCGTAGAACGGTATGCTACCTCCGCTGAGAGCGAGATTGAGGGCGAAGAGCGCGAGACCCCAGCCGATCCTGCCGATACTGATGCACTTCTGCATAATGTTGTAGATCGCGTCGAGGCTCGGCGTCTGCTGGTACCCGCAGTAGTACGCAATCATGGCGAGCTCGTGGTACACGGGTGACTCGGATGCGAACTCGGACACACGGGATCACCGAGAGTACGTGGTTCGAAGAGCTTAAGGACTTGGTTATCTTCGCGCTCGAGATGATGCTCTGCAGCAGGTACATCGGGCTAACGAAGCCCGGCAGGAGGAACGGTAGGCACCAGATAGCAACCGCAAGGATCTTCAGGTACATATGGGCGGACCCAGCCCTACGAGAGGTATACCTACACCTATGCATAGCCGCGGGAATGGACTTCGCGACGTGTAGAGATAGCGGACCGTTCGTGGTTAGGACCCAGATCATGAGGATCCTCAGGGAGGACCACGACCATCCAGTTGCAAGGCTTCTGAGGCTAGCCGCGCACAGGAGGCTCTCCCTCGACGAGCTCGAGCAGACGTGTATAGAGCTCATGGACTCGGAGTCGAGGTTATAGCTTTGTCAGGGGAACACCCTGGGGGCATCAACGTGTCCGCGCAGAGGAGGAGCGAGCTACGAGAGGAGGAGTGGAGGGAGGAGGGCATCAGGGCGGTTATCCCGATCCCGGCTCAGCACTTCGTAGAGTTCATCAAGTCCTCGAGGACGTGGCTAGAGATAGAGCGCAACGTTGCCCAGAGGCTGGGCATATCCGCAAGGGATCTCCAGGTGATCGCAGACCTAGCCGTTGCTGCGATAAGCCTGTGGGCAACCGACGCAGGCGTCGTCGCGTCCATCGCCTCTCCCGACAGCTTCGAGAAGGACATGAAGCGCAAGATCGTCGGTCTCGCGGAGACGATCAAGCACCTGGTGCAGCGCGAGATCTCGGTGTGTACGGAGCTCGTAGAGGTCCTAGCGAGCGAGGGAGGAGCAACGGAGCTCACGAGACAGGCGGCGGCGAGCCAGGAGCACGTGAGGAAGGCGATAGAGGAGTGCAGAACGGCTATGCTCAGAGCCCGCTACGCACCGCTGGCGTACCTCCTCGTCATCGACTGGTACCTAGGGCTCGCGCAGAGCAACCTACCCGTATCGATGATGAGCAACGCGATCAAGGGTAGGCTAGGAATCGTAACCGACTAGCGAGGGGTAGGAGAATGCCCATCCCAACACCTACGACAACCACAGTCGTAACGGCAACGCCTACGCCGATAAACGTTACCAGGGTCATCATGAGCAAGATGACCAGGACGGTCGCCGCCAATACTACCAAGGCTGTACACCATGTCGTGACCACAGCTGGGGGCGCGCCGAGCCTTACGCTCGGAGACCTGGTGATGGCTATCCTGGGGATCGCTATCCCGCTCATCGTGGTGTGGCTCCTCTTCTTCAGGGGTAGGGGAAGAGTAGGGGGAGGTGCTGGAGCGTCTGCTCGGAGGCTGGCTGACGCGATTAGGGATCCGTCTGTGGACGCCGTGGGCGTCATCCTTCACCAGGATACGGCTACCGCCAGCATCGTTCCCCTGAGGCGCGTCGAGAACCTGTACGTATCTGTAGACCCGAGCAACCCTGTCCTCGTCATCCCCAACCCCTATGCGCAGCCGTACAGCCTAGAGGGCAAGCCGCTGATGATAGCCCTAGCCCTCGGCAGATGCGGACAGACGCTCAACGTCCCTCTGATCACGCAGCTGGGCTTCGCGCAGATAGCTATAGACGACCCGCTGTGGAGGGAGACGGGCGATCCGTGGAAGGCTCTGGACAAGCTCATAACGAAGCTAGCCACGTCCGTAGGAATGGTGACGGCTAGGGTAAGGGTGACGCCCACCACCACGATCGCTCTGCAGATGGCTATCCCGAAGGTGCTCGCCAACCTCATCGCGACCCAGCTCGACACCGTGAACACGCTGGTGATACACCTAAGCGATCTCGGTAGCGCCATCAGCGACATCGCGAGGAGCCTGGGTATACACAGGGCGCTGGAGCTGAAGGCGAAGAGCGAGGCTATAAGCAAGGTAGTGATAGCGCTCGCGATAGCGGGCGGCGTACTGCTGATACTCTTCCTGCTCCAGGGCGCGCTAGGAAGGCTGCTACCGCACGGGTGAAACCATGGTTAGGCTGCTCGGTAGGAAGCCCCGTAGAGGGCTATCCGTCGAGAGGATCGTTCTAGACGCATCGCTGGAGCCAGCACCGCCGCAGCTATGCGTTGTGGCTGCGCTGAGGCTAGCCCTAGGCGATGGTCTGGGAGTACCTGCTGCGTGGCTGGATAGAGCCGGAAGCACCGTGAGGATAGTCCAGATCACGACGAGGGGCGCGCCGGTTCGCGTACCCACAGCTGTGGGCATGGTAGCGATAGGGCAGCCCAGGATACTCATGGAGACGGCTAGGGGTGTGCAGATAGTTCTGCCGCCAACCGAGCCCTCTGCCGAGGCTGTTATAGACGAGCTGAGGAGGGTGTGGAGCTACGCATCTAGGTATGCGCTAGCGATGGTCGTTGTAGCGCAGGTGCAGCCGCAAGCCGCTTACTCCGCCATGAGGATCGACCTGAGAACTCCTTGGGAGGGAGGAGGGGAGTGTATACCTGGGAGGAGGCTGCCTACGCTGCTGCTATCAGCCTCTAGATGGGGATACGTTGCGAGGGCTGCGGATGGCAGAGAGCTTGAGCTGGAGACGGACAGCGTCCACCCCATCTGCGAGTACGCGGCTGCTGTCGTGGATAGGGATCTGACTACGGTTGTATACGTTGCGAACCTCATGACCGTGAGGACCGTTAGCGCGAAGGCTATGATCGAGGAGCTCTCCAAGCTCGTCTCCCCAGCTGTGGAGAGGAGGGAGGGTGAGGAGGTCTCTGGAGAGGGTGGTGAGAGGTGAGCGAGGCTCAGACACCTAGGAGGAGATGTGGAGAGACGTTTGTTGAGTGGATATACGACTCCATGCTGAGAGCACTCGAGCAGGGTCAGCCCCTCGAAGCGGTTCTGCCCAGGTACATACCTATGCTTCTAAGCGAGCTCGACGCCATGACCATCATCTTCCCGGAGATGCAGGATCTGCTCGTAGACACCGTGCAGAGGCTGTGGTACAAGTGGTTCAAGGACATACCCCGCCCCAGCATCGAGAGGGACGACTCTGCGACCACCATCCTGACGAAGATAGTTGCTCAGCTCGACGAGTACCGAGACAGGATACTGCCGAAGGACGCCGCGTACATGTCGAGCGACGAGGTTAGGGCTAGGATCGAGTACACGGCGTTCTCGTTCATGGATACGGTGTGCAGACGCGTGTTCAAGCAGTTCGGCATACTGAGGTGACACCATGGCGCTGCCATGCAAGTCCGTTAGGCTCCTATGCAAGGAGCCACCGCTAGCGATACCGATGTACGTCGAGGTATCGGCGGGAGCGAGGCTGGGGCTGGGGGTGAAGGTAGGGTACTGCACGCCGGCGAGATGCGTGATCACGCCAGCGACAGAGGTTACGATGGAGAGCTACGTGGACTACAGAACGAAGGAGCTGGAGAACAACGTTTTGGTGGAGCTAAGGTTCGAGGGAGGCGCCAGAGAGGTCTATATCTACCCAAAGAAGGTGTGGAGAGAGGTATGCAGAAGGTTCCTAGAGCCGATGAGCAGAGGAGAACCTCCAGCCGAGCAGGGAGCTCTGCTCTATGGACCACCCGGAACAGGAAAGACATCTATGACCGAGATTATCGCTGAGATCCTCGGTCTGTACGTCGTCACCATAGAGCCACAGGCTATTCTATCCAAATGGGTTGGAGAAAGCGAGCAGAAGCTACATTCCTTGTTATCGGAGGCGGAGAGCAACGAGCCTAGCGTTGTGATCATGGATGACGCGGAGTGGCTGGTTAGGAGCAGAGATCTTGTCCGCGGCGAGGATAGCCCCGTGTACCTGGGCATGATGAACATCCTGCTGCGCAAGCTGCAGGAGTGGAAGCGTATGGGGAAGCTAACGATTGCTCTGGTAACCACCAACGTAAGCATCGAGACGATCGACCCCGCGCTTAGGAGAAGCGGTAGGCTTGGTAGACCGATCTTCGTGCCCCTGCCCGACTTCGAGGCTGTGCACACCCTGCTGCTGGAGTACGGCGTTCCCGATCCGGATGCCGAGAGGCTCGCGATAGAGATCGTCAACGCGGGTCTCCCGATGAGCGACGCGGTCGCTGTCACCAAGGCGTATCTATCCGGCGAGAGGATATCGATAGAGCCGATCAGGGCGAGGGGCTACACAAGGCTTGTACCACCAACGCAGCTCTCTAGGCGCTGCATAGACTGGCTAGGCAGGTACAGCCTGATCTGCAGCGCGCTGAGGGAGGGTACGAGGATCTACATACCGCTGCCGTACACGGTCGGCGTCCCGATAGTATCCACGCTGGTGGGCGTGGTATGCCGCAGACCGGTGGTGATAGTAACCGACCCCAGGGCCGTTGACGAGGCTATGGCTACGGCTGCCACGAGCGACGCTACGCTGATAGTGGTTACGGATACGCTTCCGCAGGAGGTGTTCAAGCTCATAGCGATGAACGCCACGTGCCCCGTGATATTCTGCGGCTCCGAGTCCCCCAGGGTACCCGCCATGCCGCTGAGGATAGACATCGATAGCAATCCGGACGACAGGGTCGCGATCCTGGAGCTGGTAGCGAGGTTCTACGGCGTGAAGGTTAGGAACGACGATGCTGTATGGGCTAGATCGGCGAGCTCGAGCGCGTGGAGAGCGCTGATCGAGGCTATAGGCGTGTTCAGAGCACCGGTGTCACAGATACGAAGGGTGCTCGGGGTATGAGCGTCATAGAGTCCACGCGCGTGTGGAGAACGGCTGCCAGGAGCCTGGGCGAGCTGATCAGGACGGCGATCGATAGGACCAGACCCATCCCGGAGAGGATGACAGCCATAGAGATCCTCAAGATACACGTCGACCACATACTGTGCATACCCGGAGCAGCGAGGAGACTCGCAAGGGAGCTGAGAGCCATAGCCGAGTACATGCGTCGAGAAGGGTACGAGGTTTCGGACCCGCCCAAGCCGATGAAGGACCTGATGAAGATAAACAAGACAGAGATAGCGAAGTGGATCAGAGAAGAGATAAAGCGGAAAGAAGACGAGCCACTTCTCGACTACCTTGACCGCGTATCGAGGCTCCTATCGCGCATACTAACCGTGTTCGCGTACACCTCGCCATCTGACATCGGCGAGGAGCTAGAGGAAGAAGAGGAGGAGCGGTTTAGGCTCCAGCTCTAAGCACAAAGCTTCTCCTTGCAAGAACCCTTCTCACCCTTCCCCTCGAATCGACCTCGCGCACCTCGACGAACCCCTCTGCAGCGCCGTTAACAGCCTTCACCAGCTTCACGGTGTACACGATACTCGCCCTAGTATACGGGACAACCAGTGTACCAGTAGCCTCCCCGGGAAGAAGCGTTCCGCCACCAGCTCTATCCGAGCTAACGTCTATGATTCCCCTGGTGCACCCCACCCTGATATCCGCATACGTGTCCCCGGTCTCGATATCGATCACGATCCTGATGGTAGAGCTATCCACCGGAACAACCTCTAGCCTACGGATAGCAACACCCCTAACAGTCCTTCCACCGACGGGAAGCCTAGAAACAACAGTGTTCTCGGGCTGGAGAGGCGGCGCAGTCTCCTGGCTAGGTTCTTCAGAGGGTAGCTGCGGTGTCTGCTGAGGCGCTGGCTCGGGCTGCAGCCGAGGTCTTTCCCACAGCTGTGGAGATGACGGTACTGTCGGGAGCACTATCCCTCTCAGCTGCATAGCTGGGAGCCTCCTCTTCACCACGAGGATCTGCATTCTCTTCACCTGTGTCCAGACCTGGTTTTCGCTACCTATATAACCGTAGAGGCAGCTCATGGTCGTAGGTGTGGGAGGTGGGTAGAAGGAACAAGTATGAGGGTCCTAGGAGCTGGTACGCCATCTACGAGGGGGTGTTTGTCCCTGGCAAAGGCGTGGATAGGTATACTGCTGCATCGATAGCGGCGCTGATCCTGAGGGACCTGAAGCGCGGGTGGACATACGATAGCTACGGAAGGAGGATACCGATGACCAGGGAGCTAGCCAGGAGGAGGCTGATCTACCTCATCGCGCTGGCTAGGAAGCACTACGGAGCGAAGGAGATGAAGGAGGTGGAGGAGCTGGTTAGATACGTACTGGAGTACTGGAGGCTACCACCATACGCAGTCGTATACCTAGCCGGACCAAACGCTAGGAAGGTCGCCGAGGAGCTCAAGAGGCTAGGAATAGCAGCGAGAGTCGTCGTGGTCGAGCCGATCAGGACCAGGACAGAGGAGGAGAAGAGAAGAGAGCTACTCGCCATCGCAAGAGCGAGGTAGAGAAAAACCCTGCTCCACCCAATCCCAAACCCGTTTTTATGGTATTACCACCCCCCTCCGCTTCTCCTGGAGAACCGTGGTCTCAGTCAGGTCTCTCGCGATCGATATACGGCAGGAAGCGGATCGCTAGCCAGCTAACGGAGATGAGCAGAGCTATGACAGCGATGATAGTGGCGATAGCCGGAACCATACCTGTTACACACCCTACGATGTGTCTGCTAGGCGGATACCTCTCTAGCTCTTGAACTACGAACGGCGCCAACATGAACATCGCTATGGTGGCGATACGCAGAACCCCGTTGATCCTCATGCTCTTACCAGCGCCGTTCTATGTCTAGGGAACTCATATGCTTGCTCTACATACCCACAGCTGTGGCTATGGCTAGGTCGCTAGAGCGAGCATATTTGTTTGTTGTGGATAGCGCTGTTCGGTGAACGCTTTGCGTGTGCTGATAGTTCACGCGCTGTACGATACTCTTGGTGGTGGCGAGCATCTCTCGCTTAGGCTAGCCGATATCCTCCGGAACGCGGGTCACGATGTAACGGTTCTCACCTCTACGGAGCTGGATAGAGACGTCGTTAGGATGATCTTCGGTATCGATATATCGAGGCTCAGGATCGTTGTGAAGAGGGTTGGGCTCGCCGAGGCGCTGAAGTGTGTTTCCAGGGGTAGGCTCGTTCGCCTGAGGAGGCTGATGGTATACCGCAGGCTGTTCAAGGAGTTCGTGGAGCCGTATCGAGACGAGTACGACGTTGTTATCGAGACGCAGAGCAACATCGTTGCTCCAGCCGATATCAGCTACATCCACTACCCGGCGCTGGCGCTCTACAGGAGCGGTGATCCCGCTAAGAGGGGCATCCACTGGAGGGTCTACAACTGGCTCGTGAGGAGGTACATCGATACGCGCTTCAGGAACGCGAAGGCGGGTAGGGTCGTAACCAACTCTCGATGGACAGCGGGTCTGATCTACAGGCTCTACGGGGTGGTAGCAGACGTTGTTCATCCTCCAGTAGACGTAGAGACCTTCTCGCGGGTGGCGAGCAACGATGTGCGCGAGAAGCTGGTTGTAACGGTATCCAGGTTCACGCCGGAGAAGAACCTTATGGCTATCCTCGACGTCGCCGAGAGGATGAGGGACCACACGTTCGTCATAGCCGGAACCGTGGATAGGTACACAGCCGGCTACTACAGCGCGATCGCCGAGGAGGCTAGGAGGAGAAGGCTCGACAACGTGGTTCTCGAGCCCAACTGCCCGAGGCACAGGCTGCTCAGCTACCTCGAGCACGCGATGATATATCTGCACCCGCCGTACGCCGAGCACTTCGGGATATCCGTCGTAGAGGCGATGGCGGCTGGAGCCGTACCGCTGGTCTACAGGGATGGAGGCGCCTGGACGGATATCGTATCCCCGCTCTCGCCGATGCTGGGCTACCGCTCGATAGAGGAGGTGCCGAGCATAATCAGGAGGCTCGAGAGCGACCAGAGGCTCTACAGGGAGCTCAGGGCTAGAGGCATCGAGCACGCGAAGCGGTTCTCGACGGAGGTCTTCGGGAGGAGGATGCTCGAGCTGATCAGCTACGTAGCCGAGGTTAAGCAGCTGAGCAGAGCCGTTGGCAGGGTGTAGCAGGATGTGGAAGGAGAGGATACTTAGGCTCTGGACCTACTTTAGGCGCGGTCACAGCACGTACCTCGTCTTCCTGATATCGTTCGCGAACTTCATCGTTATACAGTACAGGCTGCTGATCGAGTACGTACCTGCGCTGAAGCTGGTGTTCTCCAACCTGATCGCCTTCGCGATCACGTTCCTGACCATCTACGTTCCCGCAGCTGTGGTGATAGGGTGGCTAGACTACAAGAAGCTGGCTGTCCCGGTGGATCAGGCTCTAGCTGCAGAGGCATCGCCGTACGCGCGCGATCTTGCGAGGGCTCTGCTCCTCATCGCGCAGGGCAGGAACGAGGAGGCGATAAGGGTTCTCAGAAGATGGGCGGAGTGAGGCTAGGGCTATGGAGCTAGAGGTAGGTCCTGGAGCGGGGGGCTACAGGTTCAGACCGTTCCTCAAGCCCTCCCTCAACACCGTTTTCCTCGATATCCATCCACCCAGGGAGAAGCCCGATGCCGAGTGGGTTGCTGCGGACGCCCATCTACTCCCCTTCAGATCGGGGGTCTTCTCAAGGGTTGTAGCGGTACACGTTATCGAGCACCTCAGCAACCCACAGCAGTTTCTCCGCGAATGCTACAGGGTGCTCAAGCGGGGAGGCAGGGTTCTGATAGCGGCACCGAACTTCCTATCGAGCAACGCGTACAGAGATCCGGACCACAGACACGTCTTCAGCTTTCTGAAGCTGAGAAAGATGCTGCGGGAAGCAGGGTTCGTGACTAGGCACAGCTACGGGGATAACATAGGGGACCTGATCCCCAGACCCATCAGGAAGGCTATCGGCTGGATCCTCGCTCTGACATGCAACGACCTCGTTATGGTAGGCATCAAGCCATGATGGGATGGGCTATCATAGCAGCGGAGCTGAACCTCGTTGCCCTTGCTATAGCGCTGTACAGCTATATCAGGATCGGTAGGTCTTGGGAGCTAGCTCTAGCCATATTCTACTTCGCCAGAACCTTCATGCTACCACTCTTCTTCCCGGTTACGTGGGCCGTGAAGATCGATCTGATAATAGGCGTAATGCTAGCCCTAGGCTTCGTCTTGTGGTACCTCAGAGTAGATGCGCGGTGGATGCGGATCCTGCTCGTGGCGCTCATGTCCGTGCTCCCAGCTGTGGGAATGGCTCTGCACTGCCCCAGCATCAAGAGAGTGGAGGCTGCTCTGAGCTACACCATCTCGATGATTGTGCTGGGCTATCTATGGAGGAGCTGCTGCGTTGGGGAGCTCCTGGTTAGGATGACCTATGCATACACGTTTCTATCGGATGTAAGGGAGCTGGTGGTTCTCTGCTACTACGACCTCGACATACACTTTCCATTCACGTTCCTGCTGGACACAAAGATGCTTAGCTGGATCGCGCTAGCCCCGCTGCTAGCCAAGCTAGGATCGATCAGGATAGACAAGACATTCAGAACCCTGGCACTGATCTTCACACCGATTATCCTAGCGAACCTGTTCCACGTCTACCAGCTACCACCATACAGAGTCCTAGGGCTCAACATCGGGATCATATTCGTGAGGCTACTACCCGTCATATCCCTAGCCACAATGTTTATATGACCACACCATAGATAGAGACCCCGGCTTCCTCTGGATACCACTACCCCCTAGAGAGACCCGGGGGCTCTCTTCACAATCCCCCTCCTTCAGGTTGTCCACTCTGAGATAGGGACAGGGTTGGATAACCCCATTTGGTTTCCAACCACCCGGTTGGAGAGCCTTAGCCATCGGGGTCTCTATCTTCAAAGAATCGAGGCTTCAATTCTTTGAAGCGGTTTAACTTCTTATCGAATCGATAAGAATCGGTTTATACATGTATAAGCGATTAAATGTATAAAGAATCGAATATTTTCTTTATACAAACATTCTTATTAAATGAACGTTAAGAATCGAGAAGGAAAGGAATGTGATTCTCGATCCGTTCAGAACGCTTCTTGATGTCTCTTGGAGAGGGATAGAAAGCGGTTCGCTTGTTAGCGAACCTTATTACCTGGTCACTGGTTCAGGTTCTTATCAACCAAAGCGGTTCTATAGAAAAGCAGTGGAGCTGGGGGCTCATACGATATGTGTCTAACCGGCTGGTTGGAGAGTCCATTCTTTGTACATATTGCTGTCCAACCCTGGTGTCATCCGTGGCTTAATAGGGTGACGGGGCTCTATGGCGATGTAGGGGGCTCTCAGAGTAGAGAGTAGTAGTGTATCTAGTGGCTCCAGTGGAAGCCATAGGTTCTTCGATGCTCTATTGTTTCGTATGTGTATGGTTTATATATGTTTGATGGTCAGAGGGTTGGATAGGGGTTAGATATGTCTCTCGGTCCCCAGGTTCGTTCTGATGCTAAGGTTGAGAAGAAGTTCCAGATCTGTATCAAGGCGGACGAGATCGTGTACAATACGTGGCATACGTACTCCAGGTCTGAGAAGCATATGCTTGCCGAGATGTTCAGATCTATGATCATGGAGTACAAGAGGATTGGTAAGGCTATCCCTATCGATGTTGCTACGCTGAAGGAGTACCTGGAGGCTGCTATGCTTGCTCACCAGCAGTGTAGGGAGGAGAACGAGCGTCTTAGGAAGGAGATCGATAGGCTTAGGGAGGAGAACGCGCTTCTGAGGGACACGATAAAGAAGCTGAACAGCGAGGTAGAGCATGCGAAGAGAAGCAGGGAGACCGAGATCGAGCTTCTTAGGAAGCAGCTAGAGGAGTATAAGCGCCACATAGACTTCCTGCAGAAGCAGCTCGAAACCGCCAAGGTCGATAGGCTCAGGAGAATAGCTCTGATCGTATGCACCAGCGAGACGCTGAAGATGCTCAAGGGATCGCAGTTCTATAGCCAGCTGCTACAGCTCTGCTCCGAGATCTAGCGCGGTGACCACCCTTGCCGTGCCCCTGGTACAGGGACGGTATGTGCACCTCACCCGCTCTGGAAACAGCTACAGACCTAGTCGTTTCTCCACAGAGATGCCTATCCGATGACCAGTACAGGAGCTGTGCATACTATGTCGATCCAGCTAAGCTCCAGGAGCAGCGAAAGAAGAAGCCCGAGTACGTAAGGACAAAGCCGTGCATCGTCATCTCCGGCATGACAAAGGAGCCCAAGATAGGATGCGAATACGCAGCTGTTGAGAAGACCGAGGACGGCTTCTTCGTCGTGTACTGCATGGTGCGAGGAACATACCTAACCCGATGGGATGTCGAGCTCTGCGAAAAGTACTGGAAAGAATGTCCGTTTAGACACCTTGAGAAGAAGTTCAGCGAGTAGCCGCACCCCACAGCTGGGGTCACGACCGATCTCTAATGGGGCGCCCGGCACGGCTATCTTTCGCTCGGCTGGATAGACACCTCCTTCAGCTACCTTTGTCTGCAGCTGTGGGTGCCCGAAACCAGTGGGTGTTGCACACATCGGGTCCTTCAGAGCTATGTGCAGAATACTTTCAGTTGCGGCGGGGGTATACATGCGAAGAAACGCGGTGTTTCTCTATTGTTTGGTTGTGGTTAGGTGCACTCTGAACGTTGCAGAACCCCCGCAGGAATGGAGGGTTATGGTCGTGTGGTGCACTCCAAGCCTCTTCGTGTACGCGCTTCTTCACACGATGTTCTCGTCTCTGTGTCTAGGCATGTATGCCTGCGCATCCTTCACGAGCTGTAGAAGCTCCTTTGCTACGTCGTACCATGTTCTAGACCTAGCCTCCGCCGCGACGGCGCTGGCTATCTTCTCGAGGTCCTCCTCTAGCAGAAGCCTCTTGATAGTGCTGGCTATTCCCTCAACGGTTGGCTCGAAGCTCGGTGCGGACCTCAGCAGCTCTAGAACTCCGCATCTCTTCGACACTGCAACTGGTTTGCCTAGGTATGCAGCTTCTAGCGGTACTAGCCCGAATGGCTCGTAGGTCGATGGATATACGACGAGGTCTGAGGCTAGGTAGATAGCTATCTTCGTCTTCTCGTCGAGGTCTCCAAGAAGCCTGATACCCGGCTCCTCTGCGCGGGGGATACCTCTCCCGCCCATCACCAGACCTAGATCCAGCCCCTCGCGCCTAAGCTCTCTCACAGCCTTCAGCAGAAGATCCCAGCCCTTGTTCGGCTGATTCCTCGTTACACATCCAACAACGTACTTAGTACCTAGAGACCTCCTCAGCTTCTCCGCAAGCTCCCTCTCCTCATCACCTGCGAACAGCTGTGGTGCAGCAGGATGGATCACTCTTAGGATGGGTGGCTGCGGCGGTGGGTGGACGAACCGCGTTATGCTCAGCATCGTCTCCACCGCATCCATACTGATCTTACTGTTCGCGGCGACAGCCTCCGCGAGCCTTACAGCCATCAGCTCGGCTCCGCTTACCGACGCGGTGTGGAGGTAGTAGATGAACGGGATCTCGAGCTCGTTCGCGGCTACGACCGCTACCGCCGTATGGTAGTCGTTGGCGATGATGGCGTCCGGCCTCAGGAGCTTCGCGGCGTGGTACGTATGCACGAGTATCTGCCTAGCTATCTCGGCAACGTTCCTCCTACCCAGGTCCACAACCCTGCAGCACGCAACGCTCCTGACATACCCTAGCTCAGCCCTCCTCCTCTCCCATCCCTCGGGTATGCAGCCCAGGAACCACGTCTCTACACCTATACTATCCAGCGCTCTACCCAGATGCTCCAGGAACGTGCCTAGACCACCGTACGTGAAGACGAAGGGCGTCTCCCACCCCAGGATCAGGAGACGCATGTGCTACACCCGCAGCTGTGAGCGCGCGGCAAGGATATAGCCTCGTCTATACCTCTATAGCCCGGGGATAGCGGTGGTAGCGAGCCTTTCTGCAGCGTTAACGCTACGTAGATGCATGGTATACTGTATCCCATGACATAGTATAGATATTACGCAAGGGTGATACCATGTCCATCCGCGTAACGATCGTTCCGGTTCCGGACAGCGCCTGGCTTAGCGCTGAGCTGCGGATCGATAACCGTGGTGGGGGCGGGTACATCAGTATCGGGCTAAGGGTCCTCTCCCGGCTTAGCGGGATCTACACCGGGTGGTACGTGAAGTGGTTCAGGGGGATCAAGGTTAGGAGGTACCTGGTTCTCCCGCGGTTCGCGGTGTGCACGGTGTACCTAGGCGTGGCGAACTGTATCTACAGAGACGAGTCGGCGATCATGCCGGTGCTCGTGAACACCTACCACATGTGCGTAGGGCCATCCGATCCGAGGCTGAACGACGCGATGGCTGGAGCGGCCAGGTGGATAGCCGAGAACATGGGTGTCGACAGGATCGCCGAGTACGAGGGGATGAACATACTGAGGACCGTGGCCCAGCCAGTGGAGGAGGGGGAGGCGGTCTTCCCGAGGGGGATGAGGGTAGCGATCTACAGGGTAGACGACCTGCCGAAGATAGAGGTGGACACGATGGACTACGAGACGTTCGTACAGAGAGCCAAGTTCATGAGCCGGAGGAGAGCGGGGAAGAGGGGGAGCGCTCAGCATGGGCGTGGAGGAGAGGCTGAGAGCGTTCGAGAAGCTCGATAGGGTGCTCAGGCAGAGGATAGACATCATCGCCAGCGCGGTCGAGCAGAAGATAGAGGTGCTGGAGAACGTATGCGACATGAGGGTGCTCCCCTTCCTGGAGGCGGTAGCCGAGAGAACGCTATCCTCGCCGGCGTCCTCCATCAGAAGGCTTCAGAAGCACCGCTACGCGATGCTGGTGTTCTCGATCTTCTGGCTGGACCCGAACAAGATCAGGACCCTGTACGGCTCGCTGAGCCTGCTCGCAGAGTTCATAACGTCCCTGCTATGTGGAGAGGTACCCGACGTGGACCCCAACAGCCTGCTCAAGGTCGTGTCGAAGGGGGTTCTACACCTCGCGAGGCTCGTGAGGACCAGGAAGCACATCGTGCTAGACCTGCTGTCGCCGCACGCGGGCTTGTTCAACCCGCTGGCTAGGCACATCATAGACGCTACGGTCTCCTACTACCTGGGCGAGAAGATAGAGGGGACGAGGATCGCCGTTCTGTCGCCTCTAGGCGGGGGAAAGACCACGCTCTGCTTCTACACGATCTACACCGCCCTCACGGCTATGAACATAGACAGGCAGCTGGCGCTGGAGGTAGCCAAGGCGGCGATAATCAACGATAGGAGGGAGGCTCTAGAGGTTCTCCACAGGGTGACCAGGGAGCGCAGGTACGTACCGGCTCTGATCCTCGACGACACGGCCGCTGCCATCTCCAAGTACTGGATCTACGGTACGAAGGAGGAGAAGCTCGTCGCCATGAGGATATTCCAGGCGCTCAAGATCTCGCGCGAGGGCATAGGCGCGCTCTTCTTCCCGAGCGACGTCAAGGAGGCTCTCGCCAAGGCCATCCGCGAGTCGACGGATCTGGTCATCTTCGGCGAGAAGATCAAGAGGCTGAACATAGTCGCCACGCTGTGGATAGAGGTCGAGAAGAGCCACGAGCCCTCGCCGCGAAGGTTCTTCAGGCCCAGGAGCGTGAGGGAGCTGAAGACGCTCCACAGCATCCTCGCCACCGTGCATCCACCGCTGTACATCCCGGACGACGTCTACAGCAAGCTCATGGAGGTGAAGCTCAGGCTAAGAGAGCAGCTCCTGGAGGAAGCGGTAGCGCTCCAGAGAGCAGCAGAGGAGAAGGAAAAAGGTGGCTCCGAGGAGAGCATCACCGAGATCCTAGAGATGCCTACCCAGCAGGAGGAGGAAGCCGAGGCGGGGTAAGACCCGTCTTCTCAACGCTATCTCCTCCCCCTGATGGTGGCTACCAGGGCTATCAGCGTGGCTACCGCTAGGCATAGAACCATTATCGCGAACCTCTCGAACGCGTCAGCCGCTGTATACACCTGTACCAGTATATCCACAGCCTCCGGATGCTGCTGAGCAGCCCTAGCCGCAGCTGCAGCAAAGGAGTTCAGACACCACGCAAGCATAGCCACCGCAACAACCGTTGCCAGCGCCAGAACCGCCGCAACCACAAGCATGGCTCTACCCATGTACCTCACCACAGCTCGAATAGATTGCTAGAGTAATAACCTCGACTACCTCGCTCTACGTAGAGCGAGTGAGAGAGATGAAGATCGCTGAGGCGCTCAAGAAGCTTGCTCTCGGTGCGGCGGCAGCCAAGGACATCAGAAAGGTTGTGTCCACAGCTGGGGGTAAGAACCATCACGAGAGCGCTAGGCTCGACTGGCGGAAGCCTATCAAGCGCGTCGTTGTGAAGGGTAGGACCTACCTCGTTCGTGATATCCTCGAGGTTACGGATGAGAGGATACGTGTTGTGGATCTCGACGGCATCGTTAGGGAGATACCCATCGAAAGAGAGGAGAATGAGGAGGAGGGTGAGGAGCATGCCGAGCTATAGTTTCGCCCATGTCTTTCAACGCGTTTAAAAGCTGTCTAGAGCCATCCTGTTCCGGGTGGCAGAATGGCTAAGGTTACGGTGAGCATCGAGGAGTTCAGGAGGCTGATGAAGAAGTACGCGGATATCTTTAGACCGGATAGGTACTACGTCGTTGAGGACGGTATGGAGCGGTTCATATTCGTCCCGATAAAGACGTCTAGACACCTACACTACTACGAGGTTAGGACGAAGGGCGGCGAAGAGTACGAGAAGTTCAAGCAAGAGCTCAAGAACAGAGGCTTCGAGGTTATCCTAGGCGAAGTAACGTTCCTACCCGGATAGATAGCGATACATAGCCACAGCTGTGGACACCTCGCATCAAGACCCTCTTTATTTTCTAGCAACTTATAGTACCCTTGTAACGGCTACAATCCGTTAAATTCTCATCACGGTGAAGAAGATGTGTGGGGACTGATTCGATGCGCGAGTTCTTCAATTTCGGGGTTCTGGACAATCGTCTGGTGCTACCTATTCCAATAGAGGTTTCTAGAGATGGTAGAGTCGGTGGTTGGCTGGCGCGGTACATCGTCGGTGTCGAGGTCTATGATTGGGGTGAGTACTGGAGAAGGTATAGGGAGCCTCCCGTTATTAGGGACCATATCCGGGTGGGTGGCCGTTTCATCGAGTTCGACTGCGCTAGGCTGTACGTAAGGATGGATGGAGCGCTCGTGGTTTCGCTGGACTGCGGATCGAGGGTGATCGTAGTCAGGTTCAGCGAACCTGTGTGGAGGCTACTGGGCTTCGAGACCGTGGATGAGGTTGCTCGAGCTGTTAGGCACTGGCTAGCAATTCGAAACAGGGCTGATGAGCTTAGGCTCCGCGACCTCGATCCGGAGCGTGCGGCGGTTCTCGACTACCTCGACTTCATGGGGTGCCCAACTCTTCCCGACCCGTATCTAGCGGTTATCAAGGTCAACAGGAGGATGGTGATCGATTCGCAGCTATCCACTTTGGACTGGGTCTACGAGCTGACGAAGCATGACCCCGGTCTCCGGGTCAAGTACTGGCTAGCACTACAGAGAGTAGAGGGGATCCTACCAGATGACAAGTGTGTTAAGAAGTACGATGCCAGTCCCCTCACCTATGTTGTCCGAATCTGCTAGTCTTCACAGGCAAGGAAAGTCCAGAGGTCTAGACCTCTTTCATCTCCAGCTTTGTCTCTAGAAACACTCTGAGCTCATCTGTTATCCTCTGCAGAACCCTCTTCTCCTCCTCTGTCACCTCCATACCCAGCGTCTTCTTGGTGGCTAGGCAGTTGAGGAACAGGGTGGATACGGCTAGAAACGTCTGTAGATCGATTCCCCGAATCGATTTGGCGACCAGCTTCATAGCGCTCCTGATAAGGTCGTCGATATCGGTAGACATAGCATCACCGCATAGACGTGCGCTGCCTAAGATATATGCTCGGCTAGCTGCAGAGAACATACAGGTAATTGAATGTGTAGCCCGCTAAAGAAGCGAATAGCGTCCAACAAAGGGGGTCGTTTTTCAGCTTGTGAAGAGTAAACGAAAAATCTAAATAGTTTTCATTTGTGGAGTGCAGAACTATGGGGGTGAGATGGTTTGGTGGATCAACGTGATGTTGCTGTGATCTACGCGAGGGTCTCTACGAAGGATCAGGATGTTAGGAACCAGATACTGGTTCTGGCGAGGCTATGCGAAGAAAGCGGGTTGGAGGTACGCGGTATTCATACCGATCCCGGTGTCTCGGGGTACGAGACGAAGCCCATGGATAGACCCGGGTTCAGAGCAGCGTTCAACAGCTGTATGGATCTGAGGAAGCAGGGCTACCGCGTGTACCTCGCGGTGTTCTCGCTGGATAGGATTGCTAGGCGCTACGACTACCTGATAGAGACGCTAGACATGCTCCAGAAGCACGAGGTGATGGTGGTGTCCTACCAGGAGCAGTTCCTTAGAGAGGTGCTGAGGATACCCGATCCGCTTCTCAGAAGGTTCGTCTACGACATCATCATCAGAGCGCTTGCATATGCCTACCAGATGTATGTGGAGAGCCTCAGAGAGAAGATCAGAGCGGGTATGGAGAGAGCGAGAGCAGAAGGCAGAAGAATAGGAAGACCGCCCAAGGTAGACGACGAGACTCTGCAGAGCTACTTCAAGTACTATGTCGAGCACCTGGGGTTCAGCATCAAGGACATGTGGAGGGTGCTCAGAGAGCACGGCTACGACATAAGCTACGATGCCGTGCTGAAGAGGCTGAAGAAGCTCGGGCTCACCTAGTAACCACAGCTGTGGTGATAGACATGGTCTTCGGCTTGCTTAGGAAGCGCTTCGTGGTGAATACGATGTACTGCGGCGCGGTTCGTGTACACGCTGCTAGGGATCTCAAGAGCCTTGGTCTGGCATGGAAGGTTAGGTTCGAGGACTGCGGCGAGGTCTCGATGATGGTCTTCGGCATGGAGGTTAGGGACGCTATCGAGAGGTTCATCAGTTTCGTTGCTCCGCTGTGCTTCGGCATCAGCAACGCGATGTATCTGCCTATATGCAGATGCCTCTCCCTCCCATGCATGGTTCGAGCAGGCGCGTGCATAGCCCTCAACTCCAAGAGGCTGAGCATCATCTGCAGGGAGCGCGATGTGTACAGCCCGAAGATCCTTCTCGCCAGTGTGCGCCCCCTAAAGATATGGCTGTGCTTCGCCACGATGTATAGAGAACCCGTTGTCATTCCGAAGCTGGAGCTCGATACAGCCGAGCTGATGAGACTAAGAAGAGAGGAAGCTAGTGCGTCGGAGCTACGCGGTGTTCTCCTCAACGTGCTGAGGCTGTGGCATAGCGCGGAGCTCGTTATCGACGGTATACTGGGTATAAAGCTTGAGGGCTACAGAGAACCGAGTAGCACCGTTCTCAGAGCACCGGAGACAGCAATATGGATAGAAACATCAGCTAGATGCGCAGAGTTCCTAGAGAAGCTGGTTAGCGCTGCAGAGACCTGTCTGTAACCACAGCTGTGGTTACGGTGCTAGGAGCTCCTTCACCCAGTCGGTGTATGGCAGCGCCCCATCTCTGTGCGCTAGCCTTGCCTCTGC
The DNA here is from genome assembly GCA_027066265.1 of Desulfurococcales archaeon. Lineage (GTDB taxonomy): Archaea > Thermoproteota > Thermoprotei_A > Sulfolobales > Ignisphaeraceae > JAADCV01. Next base: position 98 of record JAMOOB010000490.1, on the reverse strand, counting down.
ATCTATGTTCGTGATGACTACGTACATGTTCTTCTTCGCCGCGTTGCTGGCTACCCTAACCGCTTTCTCCCACTGCAGCGTTGGTATCCTTATCACGA
>JAMOOB010000489.1 GCA_027066265.1 Desulfurococcales archaeon | reverse complement strand
CTCGGAGCTTCAGTAGCTCCAATACCTTCCCTAAGCTCGTGGAACCCGAAGTCTTCTACGGTTAGCGGTGTCCGTGGAAGGTTCTCGAGGAAGTAGATCGCTAAGCGTATGCTCTCCAGAACTTCGTCTCTTCGAACCAGTGCTCGTGCATAGACATCGCAGGTATCGTATGTAGGTACATCGATCTTCACGAATCTGTAGGCTGCGTAAGGCTTATCCCTACGAACATCCATCGCTATGCCAGATGCACGAGCTACGGGACCTACTACGCATAGCTTCCGAGCCTCTTCCCGCGTAAGGATACCTACCTCTCTCGTTCTCTTCACTACCTCGGGTAGCGATAGGAGTCTATCGATGAAGAGACGGAACTCGTTCTCTACCTTCCTAAGGATCTCGATCGCTTTGGGAACCACGTGATCGGGTATATCCCTCCTAACACCGCCAACGATATTCATTCCATAGGTCTTCCGGTTGCCGGTAAGCACCTCGGCTAGATCCATGACGTTCTCACGTATTCGCCACATCGTTGCGAAACCAACGTCGAGCCCTAGGACGTGGAAGAGTACGCCGAACCATAGCAGATGGCTATGGATACGCTCGATCTCGAGAAGTATGCTCCTTACGAAGAGAGCTCGTTCGGGAACATCTATCTTGAGAGCATCCTCGATCGCTTGGCAGTAAGCCGTGCTGTGAGTAAAGCCACAGATTCCACAGATCCTCTCGGCTACGAACGGTATCTGATGGATATCGAGACGCTCTTCGGCGAGCTTCTCGATTCCGCGGTGAACCATGAAACCGCGGTACCTAGCATCGACGATGCGCTCCCCATCAACTACGAGCTCGAAGCATTCGGGTTCGTGTAGAGCTGGATGGTATGGACCTACCGCGATCGCGAATCCCTTGGGAGGCTCCTCCGCTACTCTTCGAGGAGCTATCTTCTCGTTGTAGGGAACGTCTTTCCTAAGCGGTTTGAGATCCTTCCATAGCTCGGGTCTAGCGATGAGTGGTTCTCGAACGGGGTGATCGACGAAGTCTATCCCTAGAAGATCGCGGATCTCCCTCTCAGACCAATCCGCTCCCTCGACGAGTACCGTTATCGATGGTATCTTCGGGAACCCGGAACTACAACGCGTTTCTACGGCTAGGTACCTAGTGTTCGGAGCATCGATGGTGAAGAGATGGAGAACGCGGTACCAACCATCGAGGATACGCGTATCGATACCGATGCTCGTTACGTACCTCCAACCATATCCGAGAAGCTTCGAAACCACATCCCTAAGCCTAGAGCTATCCACGACTACCTTCGCAAACCTCTCCGAGACGATCTCTACCCTACCCATCTCCCCGAGCTGTTCAGGGAGCGAAGAGACCAAGGATTGCCACCCCCATGCATAGAGCTGAGTACCTCTTGATCCATCGAAAGACTTGTTCGGGTCGATACCTAGCGAAGATCGTGTCTAGCACTGCGAAGAGTATGCTCATCGCTGTGAGGAGAGCGAGGTATAGGGGTATCGATAGCCATCCAAGCACGTACCGAGGTATGGCGAGGTCTAGGAGAAGGGATACGAGTAGGAGTCTCTTGATGAGCTTGGTGTAGAGAGCTAGAGCAAGTATGCGTCCACCGAACTCGATCTCTATACCACTAGCTAGCTCTGGCTCGGCTTCCGCGATTTCGAAGGGTAGGTACGTAGACTCGACGTATATCAGTGGAAGCATTAGGGCTACGGCGAGAGCTACGCATGGGCTCGTCGAAGTGAAGGGAGCTCCAACGAGTTGCTTCATCGAGAGGCTACCTACGTGTATCGCTATCGTTGTTAGTAGGAATGGTAGCGCTAGCTCGATGCACATAACCGTAGAGATCTCTCTCGAAACGCCTAGAGCTGCGAAGGGAGAGGAACTCGTTGCGGAAGCTAGGCATAGCAGTACGGTCGATGCGATCACTAGGTAGAGGATGTAGATGATGTCGCTGTGCCTAGGGAACGTAGCTAGGAAGATCGTGGGTATCGCTAGGCTTGCAGCGATGATGTAGGCAAAGGATAGGGATGCAAGGACGTAGCTAAGGCTAGAGCTAGCCACGGTGCTTCTCCTAAACAACTTCGCGAGATCGTAGAACGTCTGCGTGATTGGTGGACCCAACCGGTTCTGAATCCTTGCACGAATCTTCCTCTCCACACCATTGAGAAGAGGTGCGTAGAGCAGTACGAAGACTAGGTTCGTCACGATCGCTGCAATGGTCTTCAGCTCCACAGCATCATCACCCCCAGCCCGATCGCTATGCATACTGTGAGGAGGATGATCGTGGATGCATAGCCGTACTCGAAAGAATGTACGAGTAGGCGTATCCTTTCGAGAGCTACACGAGGTATCTCAACGAAGAACACTCTACCGAGCTTCTCGCCTAGGGAGTAAGGTTCGTGAACAACCTCTTCGAAGTCTCTGTAGAAACTCTTGGCAGGCATACTTCGCGAAGAAGTGTAGAGGGCTCCCGATACCCAGGGCTCTACGCCGAGCCTAGGTCTAGCGATGATCAGCGCTATGGGTAGGACTACGGAGATTAGGGATGCTAAGAGTAGCGGTACGATCATGGAGCCGTACCTGGGTATGTCTAGGATGAACCAGGTTCTAGGTACGTAGCTGGGTAGATCCATGGCTGAGGCTATGCCCATCGATGCACGGGCAACGAGTCCGGGTGCTATGCCTAGAGCAATGCATAGGGATGCTAAGAGTAGCTGGGGGACGACCATGGATGGAGGTACCTCCCTAACCCTAGACACATCGATGCGGGGTCTACCCGCGAACATCGTTACGAAATACTTGACGAAGCTTGCGGTGGTAACGCTGCTCACGAACATGGCTACGGCTCCAGCGAGCGATAGCGGGCTTCGGCTCAGCATGGTGGATGCGTAGATGAGCCACTTGCTAGCGAACCCATTGAACGGTGGTACGCCTGCGATGGAGAGCGATGCTATGAGGGCGCAGAGAGCCGTTATAGGCATGCGTTTCGCTAGACCACCGAGAACGTTGAGATCCCTTGTACCGGTTCTGAACAGTACGGATCCCGCGGTTAGGAAGAGGAGGCTCTTAAAGATAGCGTGGTTTAGTGCGTGGTACAGCGATGCGGTGAAGGCTGCGAAGGCTAGGATAGGCTGGTTAGAGGCGTAGAGAGCTATCGCTGTGCCTAGAGCTAGCAGTACGTACCCTATCTGACCAATGCTGTGGTAAGCGAGCAACCTCTTCGAATCGTGCTGTACGAGAGCGTACATCGTTCCCACGAACAGCGTTACGCATCCCAGCACCGCTACGGTGTAGCCCCACACGATGCTCGGTTTCGAGAGCTGTAGGAAGAGTCGTGCAAGGAAGTAGATCGGTACCTTGATCATGGCTCCCGATAGCAGTGCCGATACGGGTGTCGGTGCCTCGGGATGCGCATCGGGAAGCCAGCTGTGGAAAGGTACGGAAGCGCACTTGATGAGCATCGCTAGAGCTAGGAACGTGGTTACGACGATGTACTCAACAACGTTGTTGCTGCGAAGGATCTTCGAAAGCGCTTCGAAACTCGTCGAACCAGTCGAGCACCATACGTAGACCACGCTGGCAACGATCATGAGCTCGGTACCGAACTTCGTTACGCAGAAGTACTTGAGTCCAGCACGGAGAGCTACGCTCTTCTCCTTCTCGAAAGCTACGAGGAACTGGGACGAGAACGTCATCAACTCCCAGAACACGACGAACCACAGTAGATCTCGTACCGATACCACGAACATCATGGAGAGTAGGAACAGTACGTAGTTCAGGGAAAACCATCCTAGATGCTCTTTCCTAGCGAAGCGCTGTACGTATCCAACTCCGTAGATCGACGATGCTAAGCCAACGATCGATACTATGGCTAGGAAGAAAGCGGTTAGGGGATCCACGACCAGTACGAGGCTCGGGATCGATCCAAGGTCTAGGAGAGGGATCTCCACAACTCTATGCGTAGCCAAGACGTGTAGCGAGAGCGTGAGTACGTAGAGCGAGAGTATTGCGGAGAACGTGAGGGAGATGATCGTCGATGCCCGACCGCGTAGAGGAGTCGAGACGAGGGTAGCTAGAAGGGTTAGAGCGAGGAGGAGAGGGAGGGTGTGAGGTGCATCGAGGAAAAAGGTATTGAGATCGAGATGCATTTCGAATTACCTCAGCACGGCTCGAAGTATATCGTGTGCTTCATGAAGTCGATCTTGGCGAGCCTAACGTTCTTCAACACCTTTACTTCTCCACGGATATTCACGAGCTTTATCCCTTCGCTCGTCTGCTCCAGCAGCACGACGTCGTCGAGCAGTGGTTCCTCGGAACCGCTCTTCACGAGTACGGCCTTGGATTCGCACATGGATCCAACACCTCAAACGAGCTTCTCTAGATAGTCGACGAGCTTCTCAACGTCTCGATAAGCAACATCGTTCTCCTCCAACCTATCGAGCCCCATACCAAGGTTCTCGAGCTGCGGTATCCTCGGGCTATACCTAACTATGTGGTACGGAACCTCGCTACCGATAGTCTTGCCGAAGAGCTCCACGGCTCGTAGGGGATCCTCGACCTTGTTGATCACGACCACGCTATGCCTGATTCCTAGCTGCTTACCTAGCTCCACCAGCTTCCTAGCTATGGCTAAGGACTTGAACGTGGGTTCCGCTACGCATAGATTAACATCGAACTTCTCCGCGAGTCCACGACCAAAGACCTCTGCACCGGCTTCCGAATCCACGATCACGATATCGCGTTTCTTCAGCAGTACGTGTAGGAGGAAAGCCTTCGCCAAAGCTATGGCTGGACAAAGGCAGCCCTCCTTGCTAGCATCTATGCTCCCAACCACGACGAGCCTAACGTTCTCCCTAACCCTGATCCCGTACCTATCAACGATATCGCTTACGTCGGGAGTCAAGCTAAAGAGTAGACCCCAACCCTCGCCTGGTCTAGCACCCGTCTTCTCGGCAACCAGTTCTTCGTTCTTGACCAGCGGAACGATCTTCGAAGCTATCTCCGGAGGTACTCCAAGGCTCTGAGCAGTGTTGGGAACCGAATCCGTATCGAGTACCAGAACGTTGTAGCCACGTCTAGCGAAGATCAGGGTCGTGAGCGCGGCTACGGTAGTCTTGCCCGATCCACCCTTGCCCGATACCAGTATCCTTAGACCCATCGCCGGATCCCTTAGGTTGGCCAGCCAAGCTTCCTACGCTTCTCCTCGATTACTCTGATGATGGTTTCGGCAGCCTTCTCTGGATCGGGTTCTACGTAGAACTTGCCACCGACGAGGTACTCGAGATCCTCGGTCAGCAACTTCGTTACCTTTCTACTGCCTAGCACGGGAGGTATCGTTCCTAGATGTACGAATACTCCGCTAGCTACGAAGTAGGTACCGATACTCACAGCCTTCTCGCTCATCCACTCCGGCGCCGAGCCTGCTACGGGTAGATCGGGTATATCGACGTTCAGAGCCTCGGCAAGAG
>JAMOOB010000488.1 GCA_027066265.1 Desulfurococcales archaeon | reverse complement strand
GTCTTGATCCCCAACACCTACCTAGGCGATGCCGTTAAGGATCTTCGCGAAGCTGGACTCATCAAGTACGATAAAGAGCGTCGCGTCTTCATCGTTACGAAACCTATGCATTTCTTCGAAGTTCTTAGAAGACTCGAGAGCCGCGGTATCAAGATCGTTAACGAGACCGGAATACGCGAAAGGATTGAGCTTCCGGTAAGGATCTCCTTCAAGGGATCTCTAAGACCTTACCAAGAAGAAGCTCTCAAAGCTTGGAGAAGCAACGATTACCGTGGAATCGTTTCGCTTCCTACGGGTGCTGGCAAGACCATCGTTGCGATAGCTGCTCTAGCTGAGCTAAACCTACGTACGCTGATAGTTGTCTATACCAAGGAGCAGATGTTTCAATGGAGAGAGAAGATCCTCGAGTTCACCGATGCGCCTCGAACGATGATAGGGTTGTTCTACGGAGAAGAGAAGAGGTTGGCACCCATAACGATAACTACGTACCAATCAGCGTTTCGCTACATAGATCTGCTAGCACCCTACTTCAGCTTTCTCGTGATAGACGAAGTACATCATCTACCAGCCGAGAAGTTTAGGTACATAGCCGAGAACAGCTTTGCATGGGCAAGACTAGGTCTATCCGCTACCGTTGTTCGAGAAGATGGTAAGCACGTCGAGCTATTCCCCTTGATGGGTGGCGTTGTGTACCACAAAACTGCTTCAGAGCTAGCTGAAGAAGGTTACCTAGCACCCTTCACCATCATACCCGTAAGAGTAGAGCTGACACCTGAAGAACGTGTGAAGTACCGTAAGCTTCTGGATGAGTACCGTAAACTCGTTGGTTACGCACCGTTCGAGCAGGTATTGGTGGCTGCTCGTCGTGGCGATGAAAAAGCTATCAAAGCGTTGCAGATAAGGAGCGAGCTTAGGCAACTCGTACACAACGCTTCGAAGAAGCTGGAAGCGGTGAAGAAGATCGTTGAGATGGAGCTGGAACGTGGAAGCAAGATCCTGATCTTTACGCAGTACGTCGATCAGGCGAAGAGGATTGCGGAGATGCTTGGAGCACCCTACATCACGGGAGAACTCGATGAGTCAACGCGTAGGAGGAGGCTAGAGATGTTTAGGGATGGACTGAGTAGGGTGCTGGTGCTCACGACGGTCGGCGACGAAGGCATCGACATACCCGATGCGAATGTCGGGATAATAGTGGCTGGAACGGGTTCACGAAGACAGTTCCTACAACGATTGGGTAGATTGCTGCGACCGGCTCCAGGTAAGGAGGCTAGGCTCTACGAGATAGTTGTTAAGGGTACCTTCGAAGAGTTGGAGGCTAGGAAGAGAAGGAGCGCTGTTTCGATGCTCTTCACGTAGTGCATAAACAGCTTTGTGTACTCTAGCTAGTGGTTTATGCATGCGAAAGCGTTTTATGTGTGCAGAAATCATGTATCGACTGGGTTCTCGTTGAAGAGGAGCACGCTCTTGAAGATACTCGCTGTCGCGGTAGCTATAGTCATAGGGTTGGTAGCCTACGCACCTCCCAACGCGCCCTACATGCCCGAGGAATCTAGGTATCCATGGATAGTCTTTCCGTTGCTACCACCATTGCTAGCGATAGCTCTAGCCATAGCTACGAGGCAGGTACTGCCAGCGCTCTTCGTCGGTGTGTGGATAGGTGCGTTGATGGTTACGAGGTACGACATCGTTGGGGCAACCATCAAGACCTGGGAGTGGATCGTTGGCAACGCTACGGATAGCTGGAACGCAACGATACTGCTCTTCGACTTCGTCATCGGCGCCTTCGTGGGAGTTCTGTACGCTTCGGGTGCTATGCATGCGCTTGCGGATACGATAGCGCGTAGGGTTAGGAGCGCACGTGGATCGAGCTTCATAGGCTGGGTCCTAGGGCTAGCGGTGTTCTTCGACGACTACACCAACACCATAGTCGTAGGCAACACTGTTAGACCGCTAAGCGATAGGACTAGGGTTAGCAGAGAGTTTCTTAGCTACATCGTAGACTCTACCGCGGCGCCGGTCGCTGGCTTGGCGATGGTCTCTACGTGGATAGGATACGAAGTAGGTTTGATAGGGGACTCGATCGAGAGCCTTAGAGCCGAGAACCTAACCATGGTTCCCGAAATCAAGCCCTACGCTGCATGGATGGCTTCCGTACCCTACAGATTCTACTCGATACTAGCGATAATACTCGTGCTGTTGGTAGTATTGACGAGAAGACACTTCGGACCCATGCTAAAGGCTGAGCACAGAGCCGTTAGGGAAGGCAAGGTTCTTAGAGATGGTGCACAGCCATTGATGCCTACCGAGACCGTGCTAGGCGAACCACCTAGAGAGAAGAGAGCACCAGCAGGTCTCTTCGTACTATCCGTAGTTACGCTCATTGCTGTAACGTTGCTGGGGATGTGGTACACGGGAGCTACTTCGATAATCGAGAGTCAGAACCTCAGCGTATCGTGGTTCCAAATACCCTTCACCGATGCGTTGATGGAGGCAGACTCAGCTACTTCGTTGCTGTGGGGTAGCTTCGCTGCTTATCTCGTTGCGTTGGTTGGAGCGCTCGCATCGAGGGCGCTGAGCTTCGGTAAAGCCATGGAGTACACGGTCAAGGGTATGTACCTCATGGTATACGCCAACGCGATACTGCTGCTGGCGTGGAGCATCAAGAGCGCTACCGATGCTGTTGGAACTGCTCACTACGTCGTACACCTAGCTACTAGCGCCGGTGTACCGGCATCGATAGTGCCGCTGGTGATATTCCTGTCCTCGATGTTCATCTCGTTCACGACAGGTACGAGCTGGGGTACCTTCGGCGTAATGATGCCTATAGCCATACCCTTGGCGTGGAAGCTAGCTGTAGCTCAGTACGGAAGCGCGGACATGGCTTACGCGGTGATGTTTGCATCGATAGCAGCCGTCTTCTCCGGCGGTATATTCGGCGACCACTGTTCGCCTATCAGCGATACCACGATCATGTCCTCGATGTTCAGCGCATGCGATCACATAGACCATGTCAACACGCAGATACCCTACGCGGTGCTAGCAGCATCCGTAAGCATAGTGCTCTACGGACTATTCGCCGCCGGAATAACGAACCCACTAGTGCTGTTACCGATAGGAGTAGTGCTGCTAGTGATACTGCATCGAGTACTGAACGTCATGTACGCTAAGATGGTTGGCTTACCACCAGTAGTACCGAACTACGTCGTCGAGGAACAGAGCTGATGTCAAGAAACTTTTCTCACCTCTCTTCAACGAGCTTTTTCTCTGGGGCATGATCCTATCTCCCGAAACCCTTGCTCAGGTACTTGGTTTGAAGGATGAGGAACTCGATTGCGCGGGTCGAAGGCTTAGCCTAGACAAGGTTTTTCGGTTCAAGGGTCGTGGAAGTCTTTCCAAGGATGGTAAGAGTCTTCCAGAGCTCGAGGAGATACATCCAGTGAACGGAGTCTTCAAGCTTAGCCCCGGTGCGTACAAGGTTAGGTATAGAGAGATTGTTAGGGTACCTCCGAACGCTATTGCGTTGGCAATACCACGCTCTAGCCTTCTTAGAATGGGTGTAGCTCTCTTCACAGCTGTATGGGATCCAGGGTACTACGGTCGTGGAGAAGGGTTGCTAGTTGTATTCAATCCCTTCGGTGTAGAGATCGAGTACGGTGCGCAGATAGCTCAGCTCGTATACGTTAGGATGGATCGCGAAACGAAGAAACTCTATCGAGGTACGTACCTAGGAGAAAACATTTAGACTGTGATCGAATCGAGATGTATCTCCACGTACGAAAGCGCTGGGCTCCCTAGCAATGGATAGCGAACGTATGAGCAACGTTGTTTAGATGAGTATATGGATCGAAGCGTTGATAAGCTTCGTTGAAAAAGTTGTTTCGGATGATGAGTTTGAGCTTGGGGGTATCGATGCCCGGAAAGCCCCGTCTGAGCTAGACTGGCGGTATTCCATGCTTCTTCGGTACTCTAACGGCTCTAACATCTCTCTTCGTGTAGAAGAACTCCAGCGCCTTGATGAGCATGGGTCTCGTTTCGCTGGGTTCGATCACGGTATCGATGTAGCCTCTGGAAGCAGCTACGTATGGATTCGCGAACTTCTCCCTGTACTCAGCAGCGAACTTCCTAAGTAGCTCGGCTCTCTCCTCCGGAGTCTTCGCTTGTGCAAGCTCTTTCCTCCAAATGATCTCGGCAGCTCCTTCGGGACCCATGACGGCTATCTCCGCCGTGGGCCACGCCATGACGAAGTCTGCTCCTAGATGCTTGCTACCCATAGCGATGTAGGCACCGCCGTACGCCTTCCTTAGTATGACGGTGATCTTCGGCACCGTTGCTTCGGAGTAGGCGTACAGAACCTTAGCTCCGTGCCTAATGATACCACCATGCTCCTGAGCTACTCCTGGTAGGTACCCGGGTGTATCTACGAAGGTTATTATCGGTAGGTTGAAGGAGTCGCAGAACATTACGAACCTAGCTATCTTGTCGGAGGAATCGATGTCTAGAACACCACCGAGGTGTGCCGGATTGTTCGCTACTACGCATACGGGTCTACCGTTGAGTCTCGCGAAACCTATCACTGCGTTGGGTGCGAAGCTAGGCATGATCTCGAAGAAGGTTCCTAGATCGAACACCCTCTCGATAACCTCGTGAACGTCGTAGACCTTGGTCGGATCCTCCGGGATTATCTCGTCGAGCTTCGGATCTCTACGCTCTGGATCGTCTCCCGTAGGCACGTAGGGAGGTTCATCCGTGTTGTTGAGGGGTAGGTAGCTAAGGAGCTTCTTGATCAACTCGATCGCATGCTTATCGTCCTCCGCAACTAGGTGTGCGACACCACTCTTCGTAGCATGTACGTCGGCTCCGCCAAGACCGAACTCATCCACTTCCTCGCCCGTAACCGCCTTGACTACGCGTGGACCCGTGATGAATGCGAAGCTCGTTTTCCTAACCATTATCACGAAATCCATGAGAGCTGGGCTGTAGACCGCGCCACCAGCGCACGGACCCATGATGGCGGCGATCTGTGGTACGACTCCCGAAGCCATGACGTTCATGTAGAAGATCTCTCCGTAACCCTTCAGAGAATCGACACCTTCCTGAATCCTTGCACCGCCCGAATCGTTGAGGAAGATTATGGGTACGCCAGCGGTGAGAGCGTACTGCATAGCCTTCACGATCTTCGCAGCGTGCATCTCGCCTAGCGAGCCTCCCATGAACGTGAAGTCCTGGGCTATGACCACCGCAGGCCTACCGTTGATGAGTCCCCAGCCCGTGACGACGCCGTCCCCCAACGCGACTCTCTTATCCATGCCGAACTCGGTGGCTCTGTGCTTGACGAACATATCGAACTCTACGAAGGTTCCGGGATCGACCAGCAACTCAATTCTTTCTCTAGCCGTTAGCTTACCCTTAGCATGCTGTTTCTCGATAGCTGCTGGATCGCCCCTAAGCGCTTGCTCTCTCATCCTACGAAGGATCTCGATCTCCTTCCTAACCATGGGGCTCCACCTACTCGAGCTCTACCACGGGCTGTCCAGTCCTCACGCTATCCCCTGGCTTAACAAGGACGTTCTTCACCTTACCACTCCTACCCGCGTAGACTTCGAGCTCCATCTTCATGGATTCCAGCGTAAGT
>JAMOOB010000487.1 GCA_027066265.1 Desulfurococcales archaeon | reverse complement strand
ATCGTGGGTAGGATGTTTAGCGGTACACCGGTTCGCGATCTTCTTCGTCTAGGAATCGATTCCGTAGAGAGGCTCCGTAGCCTTGCATCGAACTACAAGAAAGCTTCCGCGGAGGAGAGGCGTCGAATCGTAGAGGAGATGCTTCGTCTCGTCGAGGGTTTAGGTAATGCGTAGAGCTGCTTTCGTAATGCTCTACGAGAGAAGCAATCGATACTCTGCGTACAGCGTGATTGCAGCCATCGAGTCTAGGCTTCGAGACATCGATGTGATTCCGATAACGATCGATCGCGTACACGATGTTATCGAGAGAGTTCGTAGGGTTAGCGATCTGTATAGGAGGATCGTCGTAGGCATTACGTTCAGAACCATGCAGCTACCCACGGTAATGAACGTGGTTAGGCTTCTGAAGAGCTACGCACCACGCGTACTCCTCGTAGCTGGTGGTCCTCACGCTACGGGGGATCCTCTAGGGACCTTGACGAAGCTGGGCTTCGACGTGGTTGTGTATGGAGAAGGTGAGGAGACTATCGTAGAGCTTCTCCAGAGCTATATCGAGAACGACGAGTACCGTGTTTGCGGAACTGCCTACCTCGATGGTGGTAGGGTTATCGTGAGGAAGAGGCGTAGGTACGTGGATCTCGATAAGTATCCGCCGTACCCTTCGTGGAGAGGATGGTTCTGCCCCATCGAGATCATGCGTGGTTGTCGATCGGCATGCTACTTCTGTCAAGTAACCTACGTCTTTGGAGCTCCTCGCTATCGTAGTCCCGAGACCGTGCTTCGTCTCGTCGAGGAAATGCTTAGGAAAGGTCTACGAGATGCTAGGTTCATAGCCCCCAACTCTCTTGGTTACATGAGTAGCGATGGCATCAAGCCTAGGCTCGATATCCTCGAACAGTTCCTCCACGATCTTAGGAAACTCATGGATGAGTACGGGGGTAGAATATTCTTCGGAACTTTTCCGAGCGAAGTTAGACCCGATAGCGTAGACGAAGAGGTTGCTAAGGTGTTGCGTAGGTACGTTCACAACAAAAGGATTATCGTGGGAGCTCAAACGGGTTCGGATAGGCTTCTCAAAGCAATTCATCGAGGTCATACGGTCGACGACGTTATCAACGCTGTCCAGATCCTACGCAACGCTGGATTCGAAGTAGACGTGGATTTCATCTTCGGTCTACCGGGAGAGAACGAGGAGGATGTCGAGCTAAGCGTCAAGGTTATGGAGAGGCTTGCATCGATGGGTGCTAGAATACATGCACACACCTTCATGCCTTTGCCGGGCACACCTTTCGAAGATGCTCCTCCTGGCAGGATCCATCCAGCTATCAAGAAGTTCGTAGCAAAGCTCATCGGTAGAGGTAGAGCTTATGGAGAGTGGTTAGAGCAGGAGAGATTGGCTGAGCTGATACACGAGATGCGTATGAAGAGGTTGATCTATGGCTCGAAGGAGAAGAGGATGCGTATCACCTACGTAGCGTGCTGATGCTCTACTCCTTGGGTACGAGGACGCAGTACTCTATACCTAGATACACCCTTGTCCCGGGTAGGTACGTCTTTCCGGATCTCGATTCTACGCGTATCTCCTGCCAACCCACGTCCACGGTGTACTCTACGATGTTTCCTAGGAACATCGTTCTCGTTACGGTACCTGGAATCGCTCCATCCCTAGGCTTGTCGAGGATCTCTACGTCGGAAGGTCTTACGAGTAGAAGGTAGTCGGTGCTCTCCTTCGGCGGCGGACTACACTCGATTACTATACCGTTCTCTAGCTCCACCAACGCTTTGCCGCGGTCTATCCTAGCGTTTCTGTACTTAACGAAGTTGGCGCGCCCAACGAAGTTTGCTACGAAAGCGTTGATCGGTCTGCGATAGATTTCGTAGGGCGTACCTATCTGAACGATTCTACCGTTGTTCATCACCGCGATCCGGTCCGACATAGCCATGGCTTCCAGCTGATCGTGAGTAACGTAGATCACCGTTATCCCCAGCTTTCTCTGAAGCTCGCGTATCTCGATCCTCATCTCTTCCCTAAGCTTTGCATCGAGATTCGATAGCGGTTCATCGAGAAGCAGTACCTCGGGCTCCATAACCAGTGCTCGAGCTAATGCAACTCGTTGTTGTTGACCACCCGAGAGCTGGTAGGGATAGCGATTCTCCAACCCTTCGAGCTTCACTAGCTCTAGAACCTTCTTGACTCTCCTACGAATCTCGTCTCTAGGTACCTTCCTCAGCTTGAGTGGGTAGGCAACGTTGTCGAAAACCGTCATGTGGGGCCAGACAGCGTAGTTCTGGAAAACCATTCCAATACCTCTCTTCTCTGGAGGTACGTGGATTCCTTTCCTCGGTGCGGAGACTAGCTTATCACCTACGTAGATCTCTCCTTCGTCCGGAACCTCGAGACCAGCGATGCACCTCAACGTAGTCGTTTTTCCGCAGCCCGATGGTCCTAGGAGCGTTAGGAACTCGCCATCCTCGACCTCGAAGCTAACGTTGTTCACCGCAACGACGTTCCCGAACCTCTTCACTAGGTTCAGAACTCTTACCCTAGCCATGGAATCTCCTCACCCAAGCTCTGCACCTACTTTCCTAGCGATTAACCTAGCTAGAGCTTGGCAAACAAGCACGATCACGACGACTAGGAAACTCAATGCGTACGCCCACTCGAAAGCTCCTTCCTCCATCAAGTCGTACACCGCTTTACCTATCGTTGGGTAGTTCGGGGGTGCGAGCACGACCGATACCGTTAGCTCGGAGAGCGTTGGCATGAATACGAGGATCCAGCTCGCAACCATGGCAGGCTTCGTTAGGGGCACTACCACGTCTTTCAACGTACGTATCCTCGAAGCACCGCAAACCCTAGCTGCTTCCTCGAGGCTTGGATCGATCTGAAGCACGGCACCGCTAAGGGTACGTACTCCGTAGGCTAGGTACCTAGCTACGTACGCTAGGAATACGAGCGTCAGAGTGTTGTATATGGGTGTCCATATGAAGGCGAATATCATGGCGAGAGCGAAGACTGTTCCCGGCAAAGCGAAGGGTGCGGAAGCGAGCCAATCGATGACGAACCTAGCCTTCGTTCGGAACCTAGCAACTATGTACGCGACGACCATGCCTAGCAACGTTACTACGGTTGCCGAGGATAGAGCCAGCATCAAGCTATCGATCACAGCTCGCTGAGTATCTGGGTTAACGAACAGAACCTCGTAGACGTTCTCGAGAGTATAGCTGGAAGGATCGAATATGTTCGAGGATACGGTTCGAAGGAACGAGGTCAAGACTAGGGATACGATGGGGCTTATGGACGACGGTATCAATATGATGAGTGTCAGTACGAGGGCTAGGTACCTAGATCTACCGAGCTTGATTACGCTCGGTCTCGTAGCTCTCCCCGTGATCGTTACGTACCTACCCTTCTTCGAAACCCATCGTTGAACGAATAGCAGTGGTATGGATATGGCTAGCAGAACGAAGGAGTAGGCAGCGGCTGTCTCCAGATCAAACATATCTATCGCTGCGTAGATCCTCGTTGTGAGGACGAAGTAGTAGGCTGGATCCCCTATGAGTGCCGGGATCCCGAAGTTCTCGCACGTTGCTACGAACGTAAGCAGTGCTCCAGCAACGATGCTGGGAGCCACTAGGGGTAGCGTAACGTCTCTAGCTACCCTAGCCATCGAAGCTCCGCAGATCCTCGCTGCCTCCTCCAGACTCGGATCCAGTCTCTCGAGTGCTGCAGACGTGAGTAGGAAGACGTAGACGTAGAATCGGAACGCCATCACTAGGGCTAGACCCCAGAAACCGTAGATGTTCACAATGTATCCTTCGCCACCGAGAGCACGATAGATGCGGTTCACGATACCTATGCTTGGATCGGCGAGGCTTATCCAACCCATTGCGAGAAGGTAGGGAGGTACTACGAACGGTACCGTTGCCAGGATTCTAACGACGTTTCTCCAGGGAAGATCGGTTCTCGTGACGAGCCACGCGAGCGGAACTCCTATGGCTAGCGACATTAGGGTGACTACGGTAGCGAGCTTGAGCGTATTTATGACGTACCTAGGTAGGTGTGGATCCGTTACGACTTTTTCGAATGCTCGAAACGTTAGCTTGCCATCGCTTGTAAGAGCTCCGTAGAGAAGCATTGCTAGGGGGTACCCAACGATCGCGACGAGAATTACCAGGGTTACGAACCAGAGAACGTTCTCAAAAACATCGGTCTTCGAAAACATTGTTTTAGCACCGCGGTTGAGAGCTCGCTACGATGTTACGATCTCTTCGAATTTCTTCTTCACGTCTTCAAGTACTTGAGCAAGCTTACTCCAGTCTATCTCGATAACCTTCAGCTCGCTTAGCTTAGGAGCTCCCGGAGGCGGCGATACATCGGTTCTAGCCGGTATGAAGCCTTTGCTTGCTAGGAACTCCTGAACCTCCTTCGATAGCATGAACCTCACGAAAGCTTTCGCAGCTTCGGGGTAGGGCGTATCCTTGATTATTGCTATGGGGGAGGGTATGACTATCGCACCGTCCTGAGGAATCACCATGTCTATCGGATCTCCAGCAGCCTTACGTTGCCTAACCATGTAGTCCAGGGTTATGCCTATCGGGTACTTACCCGAGATCACGCCCTGAAGAACGACGCCGTTGCTTTTCTCGACGAATAGCCATCCATTGCTCTTCAGTTCCTCGAAGAAGCTCCATCCATACTTACTACTTATTGCGTACACCATCACTGCCGCAGCTCCGGAGTAGAGTGGGTTTGGAATCGCTAGCCATCTACTGTTCCTCCATTCCGCGGGCAGCGTAGCTACGTAGCTTTCGTTCACTAGATCGCTCCATCTACTCGGAGGATTCTCGACGATGTTGGTGTTGTACGCTATCACAGGCATTATTACGCGGCCAGCGATCCAGTAACCATCCTTATCCCTAAGGTTTGGAGGAACGAACCGTGCTTCCGGAGGGACGTACTTCATCAACACGCCCCTCTCCTTCAGCACCTCGATACTTGCTGGATCGGCGAGCCATACGACGTCCGCAATGATTCTACCCGACTTGATCTCCGCCAGCAACTTCGTCATCAACTTGCTGGTTCCGGACCTAACGATGTTGATCTTCACGTTCGGGTACTTCTCGTTGAACATCTTGACAAGCTCTATAGCTATCTCTTTAGGTAGCGACGTGTAGAAATCTAGCTCTCCGCGAAGCGTTTCCGGAGACGGTGACGTACTAGCCGTTGCACTAGCGCTCGAAATCGTTGAGGTGCCTCCCGTTCCCGTACCGAGCATCGAAACGTAGATCGCGATCCCGACCACGATCAACGCCGCGATTATTCCAGCTATGAGTAGGTACGTCCTAGCCATGAAACCCCCGCTCGATTTCGGTGGGATCCGGTTATATAGGGGTTGCCCATCGATACGTACGAAGCCCTACGTAAGCTACGTAGAGCTAGCTAGCGCTCGTTAGTTTTTCGAAAACGATGCTTTGAAGATCCACTGTTAGAACCCCAAGTATATCGCGGCGAGCGATGCTATCTCTACATCGTTCTCCGCAACGCGTTTCTCTTCTTCGCTGAAGTAGCAAGCCATACTTATCCCCCAACTATGTATGTTTTCCAGTAGCTATACGGATCTCGGCAACAACCGGTTCGAAAAGTTTATACCGGT
>JAMOOB010000486.1 GCA_027066265.1 Desulfurococcales archaeon | reverse complement strand
CGAACCGTTGTATCCTATCCCAGCGAATACGTAGTTCTTCGCATCGATATCGAACCTAGAGACCGAGGTGTTGAGCTCTAGCTCTAGGAATCCGGATCCAAGACCCACAACGATCTTCGGAACCGTGCACATACGTGGGTTCTGCGAATCGATGCCGAAGACAATGGCTTTACCAACCTCCTCTACACGTACAGCTCCGGATCCAGCGAGTAGCATAGATGGGTACTCAACGTAGCGTACATCATCGATGCGCAGAGTCGATGTATTGACGAACAGTACGTAGTCCTGCGAAGAAGTCCTTACGTAGATGTATAGGTACCTACCTACGCCAAGCCCAAGGATCTCCCCATCGTTTTCGAAGCCGAGATCGCGAAGCGTAAGCACTCTACGCTCCTTACCCGGATCGATTAGGAGTAGCGTGCGGTGGTCAGCGATCGCGTAGATCCTATCTCTACCGCAAGCGATCTGCGTAACCGTGCTCTGCCCAAGATCGAAGATCTTCCTAAGCGATCCATCAACGATCTCTAGAATCGTTAACGTAGGTACGCCCACAGCGATGTACTTACCGCTGCGTGTCCAACAGATACGCGTACCCTCTACACCTACTCTACGAAGCTCCGTACCGTTCCTATCGATGACCACGACCTGGTCCAGAGTCTTCAACGCTATGAAATCGCCGTTCGGAGACCAATCGAGGTCGAGAACCATGGTCTTCCCAAGACCGATCCTCTCAACCTCGACAAGCTCACCATGCTCAACCCTGTAGAGTTCTAGGAACCCAACCCTCTTCTCTAGGTCGATACCAGCAACAGCTAGCAAACCCCCTTCGGGAGACCATCGAATCGCGTAGATCTCGTACCTAGAGCTATTCTCTACACGGTTCTCCAAGCCATGGATCTGCGAAGCAATGGATAGCGTTGCTAAGAGTACTAGGATCAGCGGTAGGATCGAACGCATGGTCTCGCCGAACACAGACTCCCGAGAAACATCGATATATCCG
>JAMOOB010000485.1 GCA_027066265.1 Desulfurococcales archaeon | reverse complement strand
CTACGCCCTCGACCTACCCGTAGGCGTATCGATAGCGCTATCCAACGTCCTCGGACTAGGGATAGCGATACCCATGAAGATGCTCTTCGAAAAGATAGCTAGAGCGAAAAGCGTTAACGAATAGTTTGAGTGAGCTCTATGGCGAAGGCCCTGCCTAACGCTTAAGACCTCTAGCACTAAGTTTCGCTTCATCAACATTTGCAAAAGGATTTGACCTCCCTTATTAGGCGTGAAGGCGTTAACGGTTGCAGGAAGAGGAGTGTGGGTACTGCGCTTAGCATCAAGCTTCCGCGCAGCATTGTTAAGAGGCTTGAGCGCGAAGCGCATAAAGCTGGTATAAGCGTTGAGGAGTACCTCATCGAGTTCCTCCTAAGGGATCTAGACCCTAGGGATAGGGCTGAGGGATACATCGATGCCGCTAAGGAGCTCCTCGAGCAAGCTAAGGAGGAGCTCGCTAGAGGTGATGTTAGGCAAGCGGCTGAGAAGGTTTGAAGCGCTACAGCTCTTGCCCATAAAGGCTTACGCTGCGTGGAGAGAGGGCAGGAGGTTATCGAGTCATGGAGAGCTTTGGGAATACAAGAGAAGGATGGTGAATGAACTCGGGAAATGGGTTCACGACTCGTGGATGAGTGGCCAAGGAATGCATGTATGTTTCTACGAAGGGTGGTGCGCTAAGGAGGATGTTGAGGAAGCTATTGAGCGGGTAGAGAAGCTAGTGAACGAGGTTGCGAGAAGAATCCATGCATCGTAGCGGTAGGGATCTATGGGGTCGAGAGTTTGCTCGTCGAGGTAATGGAGCAGTATAGCTTACTACCTAGCGATGCGCTGATAGTAGCGACGTGCAAGCATAACTAAGGGTTGTTATGAGATGAAAAGCGCTAGGGAGGAGATCGAGAGGATGGGATGGAGAGTTAGGTACGTTCCTCATGAGGTTATCGAGGACTATAACGCTTGCTATAGGGTTGTATACAATGGTAAGGTGATTTATCCTCCGGCTGCC
>JAMOOB010000484.1 GCA_027066265.1 Desulfurococcales archaeon | reverse complement strand
GTGTTAACAGACGAATTCATTGCTCATACCTACGGACGCGTAGTAGTTCCCGAACACGTAGAGGTGGTTGATAGGAAACGCGTTGAAGCTCCAACCCCCGACTTCAAACCGTTCAAGGCAGACAATCTCGTACCTCCGTTTCCTGAACCTGGAAAAGGATTGAGGTTTCACTTTACGGGATTGATGCACGACGAACGAGGGTATCCCATCATAAGCAAGACCGCTACTGATAAGCTCCTTCGAAGGCTACTGAACAAGGTTAGGAGTACGAGAAACAAACTCGTAGATTTCGAGGTTATCGAGTTCGGAACCCCTCGCATCCTAGTGGTTGCGTATGGAAGCTTGGCTTCGATACTTAGATGTGCCTTTTCGAAGTATCGAGACGAGGCACGGAACGTCGTACTCTTTAGACCAAGGGTTCTATGGCCCGCGCCAGATATCGAACTTAGGACTTTCGTAGAGAAGCAGGGCGTTGAACACGTAATCGTAGCTGAGCTCAACTATGGTCAGTACCTACACGTAGTTAAGGAGGCGGTAGGTGATGCTGCCAAGGTTAGTTTCGTCTCGTTCACACCAGGGTTCTATCCATCTCCACGCGAGGCACTTAATTCGATCCTCGAGGTGATTAAGCATGGCTAAACTCCTTCCACCTCCGTACAGTGATATAGAGGATCTTGTAAGGATAGAACGATTACCAACTATATGGTGTCCTGGATGTGGAATAGGGATAGTGTTCAAAACATTGTTGAGAGCATTGAAAGATTCTGGCATCGATATCAATAAACACGTCATCGTATCGGGTATTGGGTGCAGTGGCAGGTTTGCCGGATACGTTAGACTCGATAGCTACCACGTTCTCCATGGAAGAGCCATACCGTTCGCCATAGGTCTCAAACTCGCTAAACCCGACCTCGTTGTAACGATTGTTAGCGGAGATGGAGATATCGTTGGGATAGGAGGCAACCACTTCATTCATGCTGCTAGACGAAACCATGACATA
>JAMOOB010000483.1 GCA_027066265.1 Desulfurococcales archaeon | reverse complement strand
TGAGATATTCTTCGAGACTCAATCTCGGTCTCGATAACCACGTCCCTACCCATACCAACGATCTTCAGCACCACCCGCGCTTTGCTACACGCAGAATTCACTCGCTTAGAGAGATCGTTTATTGATATACCTAGTGCGTAGCTAAACGTTGAAACGATAGCGTCTATGATGCTGGTCTTTCCAGAACCATTCGGTCCGAACAAAATCGTTAACGGTGCGAGCTCTAGCTCTATAGGACTCGATATCGCTCTGAAACCCTCGATACTCACAGAAGCAATGTACGGTCGCGACACGAGTAACACCTCTATCGTCAAGAAGAATCTATGTATAAGCAGAGTTATAGATAGCTATGCCCAGCCATTGGAACGCGTTATCGCCGGATTCGGAGAAAGGCTGATAAACCTTTTCGAGAACCGCGAAATCCCTCACTTCAAGCCTCTTCTATACAGTGTTTAACTCACGGATGTATTCCAGCCTTCAATGCTTGAGGGGATACAGGTAGTGCTCTACACATGACTCGGCGTCTCTATTCGTATTCTGGTATGGTTTCGAAACATTGTTGATGCTCGTTCTCTTAGCTCTCTATCGCACGTCCAAAGATTATCTCTGAACATCTATTCGTAAGCTTTGCTATTAGTGCTAGGTATGCTTCATCTCCTTCCACACCTCCTACTTCCTCTATGTAAAGCTTGTTCTTTTCGTAGAACAACCTGAGAAGCTCGGATATGAATGGTGTTGCTAAGAGGGCTTTCAATCTCTTCTCTATCTCTCCGAGAGCTTCCCTAGGTATGGTTAAGATCCAACACTTTTCGTGGACGATGTGAAGAATCTTCATCCACGCCGTTACGTCTAGCTCTGTACAGATGCTTTGCGGACCCGGTACGTCTCCCTGTAGCGCCGATGCGTCGAGAACGATGCACGTTCCTAGGTACTTCCTTTCTCTGCGTAGATCCCTGTCCAAGGTCTCCTCCTACTTCGCGATTCTGTACATTCGGTTCGCGATTCTACCTC
>JAMOOB010000482.1 GCA_027066265.1 Desulfurococcales archaeon | reverse complement strand
CCGCAGCACTACGATCAGCGTACCGGTGCTGGGTGGCTACGCTGTGGTTCACGAAGATGGTAGAATCGAGTGCCTATCTCCCCAGCAAGCGTTGAGGGATCCACGATTCGTTGGGATACCCATCGTGCCGGAGGTGATCGCTAGGAAGTGGGTAGAGATCTATGCCCACCGCGTAGGGTTCTTCGACTACTACTTTGCACACAACACGTTTCAGATAAGGGATGTGGGAACCAATCCACAGCCATACCTACTACGCTCCGAGGATGGACACCTGTACTGGGTATTCATAGCCGAGCCACCGGGTGAGACCTACTCAGCCAAGTACATCGTGTACGTAGATACAACGAAGCTCGAGCCCCACGTAGCGATACACGAGCTACCCAAGCCAATGGTGGGTGTATCGAAGGTAGAGAGCTACGTTAAGCAAGCCCATCCAATCTACGACTGGAGTCAGTTCAGGATCGAGGAACCCATGCCGACCGTAACCAACGAAACGATTCTGTGGAAGGTAACGATCGTAACCAACGACTACCGAGGACTCGTATCCATCGATCTCGTCGATGCGAACACGACGGAGGTTATCTCGATCAAGCCGAGCGAATCCATGAGCTACCTAGACATCGAGAAAGCGTTGATAGAGCACCAGGTTGCTAAGCTCGAGCAGAGAAAGACCACGACCCTCCTCGAAAGGGTTAGGGAGATGAAGGAGAGGGTCAAGAACATGATCGAAGAACTGCAGCAGATCTACCAAGAGCTGGAGGAGTTGGAGAAGGAGTTGCAGAATCGAAGCATCGAGAAGTAGAGCACGGCACTAACCCATTGTTGGTAACCGCGTTTATGATCTGGTGAAGCAATCGTTTCTCGGTGTAGATTCGTGGAGCTTACACTGCCTAGGGTAGTGGTCGAAGAGTTGGTGAGGAGAGCGCAGAGCCTTGGTCTATCAATCGAGGAGTACTTGCTGGATATCCTTACCCGTGACATGGATCCGGATACGGTTGTGGAGAAGTATCTC
>JAMOOB010000481.1 GCA_027066265.1 Desulfurococcales archaeon | reverse complement strand
AGTTCACGACGAGCTGATATCGTGATGATCGTCCCCTTTCTGAGGTGCTTCGATGTATAGCGATTTCTGAAGCTCTTCTAGGTTCCTAGCAATAGTTTCGAGTTTCGAGACGACCCGTTCAAATGATTGACTGCAGCCCCTAAGCGTGCTCACGTACTTGGAGGCTACATCAACAAAATTAGCGAGCTTTTCTACTAATTCGCTTAACATCTCTATCGTTGTACCAAGCTTCGTTCTAGCGTAGGCAAGCTTCGCAAATCTTCTGATTGAAGACCATTTCTTCGCCCATCTAGGTATCACACCCATGGATCTAAGCTCCTCGACTATCTTCATCATTTCGTGGAGCTCCATGCCGAGCCTAGACGCAGCCTCATTGGGGCTGGAACTCGTTGCAACGGCTTCCATCACCTTTAGATGCTCTTGCTTTGGTAGCGAAGGCGATGCCAGCAACACCTCTACGAACTCCGAGAACGCTTCTTCAACGGCTTCGCGAACAATAACCTCGAGTTCCTCACTATCGACAAGGAATACATCCGAGAGCTGAATCACTTCGACACCTAGTCTCGCGGCCAGTTCCTTAGCTGCATCATCTGCGAAACCCTTGCATATGACTAGGGGCTTCATACCCAACAGCAACGCATTCACGTAGGCTTGCCGTACTCCAGTAACATCTATGCGTCCCGACTTGACTTCCACTGCGTAGAGTTCTCCCGAAGGAGATCGTGCAACTATATCTACTTCGCCAACCTCTACGTTGTTGATGATGATCTTCTTGTGCGTCTCTACAACGATGAATCCTCTGCTTCGCAGAACTTCTTCAGCTATCCTCTCGCTACTACGCCATCTCTGCGCTCCCGAGATCTGCATCGAACCCCCGTTTCGAGACGTTCATCAAGCTAATATCTGCTTCGCAGAAATATCGTTGGGATGATGTGTGGGACCCTCGAGCGATCGATGAGCGAGGTCAGAGATGCTGACCGCCATCAGCTATAACGCTGTGGTGATGAAGCGTTCCAACACTGATGCCGTGATGAGCTTTCGCCCCTCCTGACACTACGATATAAATCTCTGCTTCGTGAAACCATGATTTGGGCGTCTATGGTGCTGAAGGACGTTAAGGTCGTAAAGATCGAGGATGTCGAACCCGTACCCGTTGAGCAAGGCGAGAAGACGTACATCCGAGTCCTGTTCTCAGTATCCGAAGCTCCTACGTATTCCATGAGGATCTTCGAGATGGAGCCCGGAGGACATATCTATGCACATAAGCATCCGTGGGAACACGAGATACTGGTCCTCGAGGGACGTGTAAGGATAAGAGTCGAAGATAAGGTATTCGATCTCGAGCCGGGTACCGCCATATTCATTCCACCGAATAGAGTTCACGAGTACTGGAACGTAGGATCGTCGAGGGCAAGATTTGTATGTGTTATACCGGTACGACCCACAGCGTAACGGTGGTTTGTAGAGGCTGTGGTTGGAGAGCTAGTCTTGGAGAAGCAAAGCAATTACATTGCTGCCCTCGTTGCGGGCACTATCTCGATCTTGAGCTTGATAGGTTCTGGGAGCCTAGAGGTCGTGGATTGGCTCGCTATGCCTCTATGCTAGCAATGGTTCCCGCCAAAACACTAGGCGAGGGAGATACTCCTCTCATAGAGATCTCGCAAGGTCTCTACGTAAAGGCTGAGTATCTGAATCCTAGCGGGAGTTTCAAAGATCGTGGTGCTTCGCTATGTGTAACACATGCATGCATGCACGGCTACAGCACTATCGTTGAAGATACCTCCGGCAATACTGGGATAGCGTTATCGATGTACGCTGCTCGGTGTGGGATGAGGATGAGAGTTGTTGTACCGAGAGATGCGCCCGAAGGAAAGGTTAAGCTGCTAAGACTCCTTGGAGCCGAGGTGGTGTTCGCTGAAGATAGAGGCTCGGCATCCAGAATAGCTCGCGAACTTGCATCGTTGGGAGAGTACTATGCTTCGCATCTCACGAACCCGCTCTTCATTGAAGGTCCGCGAACGATAGCTTACGAGATCTACGAACAGCTCGGTGAAATCGATAACGTGGTAGTTCCCGTAGGTTCTGGCGGTCTAGTACTGGGCATTGCGTACGGATTCCAAGATCTTCTCAAGCTTGGCTTGATACGAAGAATTCCAAGAATAGTGGCTGTACAACGATGCGATGTAGCGCCTCTCTACAGAGCGATCTACGGTCTTAAAGAGCCGGGTGGAGATGCTTGGCTTGCAGACGGTATTCGAGTCCCAGATCCACCGAGACTCAACGAGATCGCTAACGTTGTTAAGCATAGCATGGGCGAAGTGATTCTCGTTAACAACGAGGATATCGTGAAGGCGCTGAGTGAACTCGTAGAGATGGGGATCCTTGTAGAGCCTACAGCAGCTACAGCCTTCGCTGCGTACACAAAGCTTAGAGATAAGCTCGCAGGTTCAACTGTTGTTGTGCTCACGGGTAGCGGTTCGAAGATGCTGAGCGATCTCGAAAGTATTCTTAGGCGGACGCCTAGGTAGATGCTACGATACGGGTGAGGATCGATGCTAAAGGTTCTCATAGTCAGCGCGTCTCCTCGACCATACGGTGCATGTAGATCTGTTGCAAAGCTACTCCTCGAACTCTCTAAACAGTACGAAAACGTTGAGGCTGAGCACATCGACGTCTACGACTACACGATACTTCCATGCGTTGGATGCGTATCCGACAACGTTAAAGCATGCAGGTTTCCATGCCCTATAGACGACGATGTTCCTAAGCTCTACGAGAAGGTCGAGCGCAGCGATATAATGATATTCGTCAGCCCGATATACTGGTACAACGTGCCGGGGCAACTAAAGAACTTCATAGATAGGCTCACGATATTCGAGAATGCCATATTCGTTGAGGGTCGAAGTAGATTGGAAGGCAAGGTAGTGGGGTTCATCGCTATAGGCAACGACGTTGGTGCCATAGCATTGATACAGAACCTGATGATCACCTTCAATAGCATGGGCACGGCCGTACCTC
Organism: Desulfurococcales archaeon; assembly: GCA_027066265.1. Lineage (GTDB taxonomy): Archaea > Thermoproteota > Thermoprotei_A > Sulfolobales > Ignisphaeraceae > JAADCV01. The sequence continues at coordinate 24,482 of JAMOOB010000481.1, read as the reverse complement.
CATGGGCTCTCGCATACCATGCATCCGAAGAAGATGCGCTCGAAAACGAGAAGTTCTTGCTCGATGCTGCCAACGTGCTTCACTGCGCAATACTTATGGCACGTGCAATCCGTGAAGGAAAACCCGTTAGCGAGTGGTATCGTGCTGATCCAGAATTCCGTAAGTTCGTTATCGAGCTCGCTCGTAAGATTCGCGAAGACGTAGATCGCGAACTGCATCGCTAACCATTCTAAACACTCGACGCAGATTCTCCACGTACGTACGCATCACGGCGTCCATGGATCTCGTATACGTTTCAAACGCTTCTCGCGCTTCTGAAGGCATTTCATCGTCGTAGTTCATCACATTTCTCAGCACGTCATCGATCTCGAAGAAAACGAAGAGCACGGGTTCTACGGGTACCCGCCATATGTAGCCGCGTTCTGCTTCGATCAACGCTCGAAGTATCGTTGCATCATCAGCGTCTGGAGGAAGTTTAATCAAAGCATCGTAGTGAGAATCGATGTAGTGAACAACCATGCATACAACATCCTTACCTTCCTTAGAACCACACCAAACACCTATCTCCGAACCATCGGTAAGTACTGCATGCGTACCTTCACGAATCTCCAGTCCTAATCCCCGTAGCATCTCTATCAAGCGATTAAGATCGTTCACACGCTTCATCAACACCAACATTCCGGATCCCACCGATACTCATATGCAAAACCTATAAACCCACAGATATCCAGAGGAAACTTGGCGTAGCGTGAGGTAGCCGGGTCGTCTAGCGGCCAAGGATGCGGGGCTCTGGCCCCCGTGACCGGGGTTCGAATCCCCGCCCGGCTACCACACTCTTCTACTCCCTTCACGACCCAGTTATGCTTAGATGATGAGTAGAGGGTCTCTTGAGCCTCGTGGTGATGAAGAGAGCCGGAAGTGCTGAGACCTTCCAACGACTTATTTCTCTGAACAACGTTCATACCGCTGCGGTGGTATCGATGGAGTACATAATCGTTCTAGGTAAGTACAAGGTTGCTAAGGATAGGCTCTACACGAAGACTCACGAATGGATAAAGATCCTCGACAACGAAGCGATTGTCGGAATCACGGACTACGCACAACAGAAGCTGAAGAACATTGTAGGGGTTGAGCTACCGGAGGTAGGTACTGTAATTGAGCGTGGAGCAAGGCTTGGCGTTGTCGAGTCTATAAAGAGCGTTGAGGATGTCTACGCACCCGTAACCATAAAGGTTACAGACGTCAATAAGAAGCTCGAGGAAGAACCTGATCTAATAAATCGAGATCCGTACGGTGATGGATGGATCGTTCGAGGAGAAGTCCTTAATCGCGATGAAGTTAAGGAGCTCTTATCACCCGAAGAGTACGCTAAACATGTAGAGAGCGAAGAACACGGTTAACAACGTTGGGGATGACGATCGAATCCGGGACTGAGGTGTGATGAAGGGACGGCGTCGTGGACCCAAGATCGTTAGCTCGACAAGCGTTCGAGGTTGCTACGCTGTTTTCACGCTTTGGAGAAGTCATTGCTGGTACTCCTCGCGAGCATCTACTGCTTAACGAAGCAAGGAGTTTTTTGGATGGTTACTGCGATGATATTAGAATTGAGTACGTTCCTGTAACGAGTTGGGAGGAAGAGCTCTGCATCGTTGAAGCTAATGGTTTTAGGTACGTATGTGCACTCCAACCTCCAATTGCTGGCGTTATCGATGTAGAAGCTCCTCACGTAGTCGTAGATGCTCGTACTGTTGTAGAGAAGGAAATCGATTTAAGGGGCTGTATAGCGGTGATTAAGGATGTTGAGGATCCCGATGATTATCCGCTCATAGCTAGCAAGTGTGCTGAACGTGGCGCTCTAGGTGTTGTAATTCTAGATAGATGGGGTACACTTAGACGCATAGTCACGATACGAACGTTCCTACCTACGTATCGTGAAGCAGAGCACGTACCGATACCAGTAGTTGTCGTAGCGCATGAAGCGTATCCTCACGAAGGTAGAACGCGAATCTTCGCTAAGGCTCGCGTATACGAATCTCATGGCGCGAATCTCGTATGCGATGCTCACCAACGCTACGAGAACTTCCTCTACGTAACTGCGCACCACGATCATTGGTTCTCAGGATTCTCTGACAACCTTCTCGGAGTGAGTATAGTCCTCGTACTCGCAAGGCATTTTCGCAAGGTCTTTCGATGCAATACTAGGTTCGTTCTATTCACAGCCGAGGAAGGATTTCCTAGCCCTATTGCTTCGTTCTACTGGCTTGTTGGATCGAGATACCACGTACTCAAGAACATCGAGTTCATCCTAGAAAACGTTCTTGCAGTACTAAACTTCGATACCATTCTTCGTGGTAAACCGAAGGTGTGCGCTTCCGGTGTAGAACTCCAGGAAGTAATCAGGGGGTTGTTCCCAGACCTCGAGCTTGACTTCGATCAAATAATTTTCGACTCATTCTCATTCTCATCCATAGGTATACCATCGCTCACCGTACAGACCTTTGAAGAAGTGCTTCGCGAAGGCATTTACCACTCTTCGATGGATACACCCGAAAAAGTTTCGATGAATACCATCGAGCAAGTCTTTGCATTGATTCACGCTATAGCTAAGACTCTCGATACAGAATTTCTATTCAGCACCTTCCTCAAATCGTTGCCCTACATCGCAGTGAAACGATTCCCAGAACAAGTTCCTACGCTTGAGTTCACCAACGCCTTGCTTAAGGTTAGCCGCACATTCAATGACTTACCTATACGCAGAAAACTCTCGATAATCAAGACTTTCAATAGGATTGGCTACGCATGCTACGTAACTAAGAAGTTCTTCGAAGAACTCGGTGAGCGAGAGTCCTGCGAAGTCCTGCCATGGAAGGAAGGCGTTCTCGAAGTGCCTACCAACGTTAGGTACGATACGATTAGAGATGTTAGAGAGCGTTTCCTTTCAATAGCTTACGCTCTCGAACTTCTCGTTGATGCGCGCTGAGTGCTGAGATAGGCTTTAAGCTCCTTGAGCGTAGGAAGACGTTTTGGGAGCGCGATAGCTATGTCAGCAAGCGTTCAGAACCTGAAGCTGGAGAGCGAGGATCTGCTTCGCATACCTGGCATTATACTGAACGAACTTGCGAAACCCTTCGTTGGCAGAGAGGAGGAGGCCAAGGTCATAGTGCTCGCTCTCTTAACGAAAGAGCATGCTGTACTCATTGGAGAGCCTGGAACCGCTAAGAGCGCTCTGATCCGAAGGGCTGCACAGATTCTTAGCATGAAGTACTTCATGTACCTACTAACGAAGTATACTGAGCCGGCCGAGCTCTTCGGCCCGCTAGACATAAACGCTTTGAAGGAAGGAAGGTACGTTAGGATAACATCGAACAAGCTTCCCGATGCAGAGATAGTGTTCCTAGACGAGATCTTCAAGGCTAATTCAGCTATACTCAACACGCTCCTAACGATTATGAACGAACGCGTGTTCTACGATGGTTACACAGAGATACCGGTCAAGCTATGGAGCTTGTTTGGTGCTAGCAACGAGATTCCGGAGGATCCAGAGCTCGAAGCGTTGTACGATAGGTTTCTTCTAAGACACTACGTAAAACCTTTGACTGATGATAATTGGCGTGCATTGCTGAGAGCTGCGTGGAGCATCGAGAAGCATGGTTATCCAGAGCCTAGCGTAAGGATTGATCGTACAGTTCTCGAGAAGCTCCATAGAATGGTATTCGAAGTAGATCTAAGTCCGATAGAGAGTAAGCTCCTCAAGTTGTTCTCGATACTAGAATCCAAGAACATTCACTTGACTGATCGTAGAAAAGGAAAGGCGCTCAAAGTCATAGCAGCACACGCACTTCTGAACGGTAGACTAGTTGCAAAGGAAGACGATCTCATAGTGCTCAAGTTCATAGCTCCTCACGATCTCGACGATTTCGAGAAGGTTAACATAATACTCTCCGAGGAGCTCAAGACTTCGTACAAATTCCTTCGCGAACTCGACGAAATCTTGGCTAGCATTAGGGAAGTCGATGGCTACGTATCTTCGTTCCCATCCATTAGCTCTCGTCTCGTCGAATACCGCCTCCTCGAGATTTATCGCGATCTCGAATCGACTAAGGAACGCGTACTAGCGATGAGGAATGAGACCAGTGATGAGAAAGTACATAAGAAAGTAGACGAGGTTGTGAACGCGATAGACGAAGTCATGGATAAGATTAGGCGTAAAATCGGGGGGTAACGTGCCGGGAGTCCTAAAGAATCTTAGTTATCACGATCCTTATACAAGGTACAAAGGTCAGAGGCTCATAGACGTCGTTAAGAAGCTTGGATACAGAGCTGAGATCCCTTTAGAGCTAGCAATAGATGTTTTGTACTCGCTGTACCTACCATTCCCGAGGCTCATCGATGTACACGAAGTTCCGTTAGGATCTGAAAAACATTACCAACTCATTAGCACCTTACTACTGTTACCTGAAACAAAGAAGCTTAGGCTATACACGGTTGCGGACAGCTTTCTTTCCACAACGCTCGGCGCTCTCGTACTAATGAATCTCCTAGACGAGTTCGGTAATGAGATCAGCAGCGAAAGAACCATTAAAGGTGCTGGTGGTAGAGACAATAATCTAGGTGCTTCGAGAGCTCCACAAACAAGTGATAGAGAGCTTGGAGAAGATGAAGGATTTCGAGAGAAAGTACGTAGAGCTGTAGAGAATGCGTTACGAGATGCCGAAACAATCAGAAAGGTAAAGAATTTAGCGTACGGTTACCGGGCTGGTGTTGGTCACGTACTCAACTTAGAGAACGATGTTGTCAGTGTTCTGAAACTCGTGAAGAATACTGACGTGAAGAAATTGCTGGAATGGCTTGAACGCATGCCTAGTCTATCTACGATTGTGAAGAGGAAGAAGTACAGGTTTTCGAAAGGATTCATAGAGGGCTATACCACGGGCTCAGATCTCGATCGTCTCGTACCGACGGAGCTCGCATACCCAGAGATCTACTTCTATGCTAGGCTTGCCGACAACAAGCTGTTGCTCTACGATAAGTACCTACAAGCTTCGCTAGGTCCTCTCTACGTACTCGTAGACAAGTCTGGAAGTATGGAAGGCGAGAAGATCCTTTGGGCTAAAGCTACGGCAATAGCACTATTTCTACGGAGCAGAATTGAGCGTAGACCGTTCTTCATAAGATTCTTTGATTCAGAACCGTTTAGCTTGATGAGGCTTCGAAGCAGTGCGAAACCTTCCGAAGCACTGCGATTCCTCGAATACCTAGCTATGGTTCGCGGCGGTGGTGGAACCGATATCTCTAAAGCTATCATAACTGCATGCAACGATATCGCGAAGTATAGATCTAGAGGGCTTAGCGAGATCATACTGATAACCGATGGAGAGGATAGGATTGCGAAGAGCTTGGTTAGGAGATCTCTTGCACAAGCTTCAGCGAAGCTAATCTCCGTGATGATCATGGGTGACAACGCCGACCTTAAGCAGATCAGCGATAAGTATTTCCGCGTAATCAAGCTCGATGAAAAAGAGATGCTGAAAGTCGTTGAAGCTTAAACCCCTACAAGGAGAGTATTGCTAGGAACGAACCCGTGCAACGCACCCGCGTAACGGGTGTGAATGAGCACGGGTGGACCCCCTAGACACATACCTCACTCTATTCTTGTGACTTCGATTACATGCTCGGCTTCCCTAAGACCGTACGTTCGGACAACGAGATCCCCTATCGAGACATAGCCTTTGCTACGCGCTACTTCAAGCGCTTTTTCAAGTCCTTCCTTGTAGTTCTCGGCTTCTACGTAGAACGGTTCAAGGCTCCAGAGAATGCTTAGCTTACGCATCACTTGTATGCTGGGTGTAGCCGCGAAGACGCGTATCCTTGGTCGTAGGGATGCTATTCTCTTAGCTGTGTTGCCCTTCATCGTGAATATCACGAGTTTCGCTCCGATATCTTCGGCGAGTTCAACCACTCCCTTTGCGAACCTCGTCGCTATATCCATGGGTCTCGAACGGGCTCGCTCGATTACGAGCTCGAGCTCTCGATCCATTCTAGATTCAACGTGGTCAGCTATTCTCCTTAGCCACGATACTGCCTCCACCGGGTGTTTACCTATCGACGTTTCTCCCGTAAGCATTAATGCATCGACGCCTTGCTCTACAGCTACGCTGATATCTACGACTTCTGCGCGTGTTGGTACGGTGTTCTCAATCATGGATTCAAGTAGCTGCGTTGCTACGATAACGGGCTTTCCTTTCCTGAGACACTTTGCAACAATGTACTTCTGCAGGAAGTGGATATCTTCGAGATTGAAGTTCATTCCTAGATCTCCGCGAGCAACCATAACAACGTCTGCGTTGTCCGCGATCTTTTCGAGGTTCTCTACCGCACTCTTGGTCTCTATCTTCGCTATCACACCAACATCGCTTCGTCCTTTCTTCGCTAGAATGCTACGCAGAAGCTCTACGTCTTCGGGTCTCCTAACGTAGCTAAGCGATATGTAGTCGAAATCGTGTTCGAGCGCGAATTCTAGGCTTACGAGATCGTCCTTACTAAGCGTAGGCAGTTCATAGTCTTTGCCCCTGATCACCACAGCCTTATGAGAGGTTATTCGGGCATCCGTCATAGCAACAGCCTCTATCTCTTCGGGACCCACTTTTTCGACTACTCGAAGCCTCACTTTGCCATCGTCCATGACAATCACGTCGCCAACCTCTACGATTTCGAAGAAATGCTTCGTCGGTATCGGTACGGCACACTCATCGCCTTTAATCTGCTCTGCGTACACGAACCTCACAACGTCTCCTCGATTCAGTAGTATGGGACGCTCTAGCAATCCTATCCTAATCGATGGCCCCCGCAAGTCTCCTATGAGAGCGAGAGGAACCCCTAGTCTTGCTTCAACGGTTCGAACCATATCCACGAACTTAGCCCACTGCTCCGGATCTCCATGAGCAAAATTTATCCTGAAAGCATTCGCACCAGCACGCACCATTCGTTCGATAACATCGATGTTGCTACTGGATGGACCTAGAGATGCAATTACCTTCACGAACATCCTGGTACCCAAACTCTGGTAGAAAATCTTAGTATTTTAATGGTGTGGCGGGCCCGGGGGGATTTGAACCCCCGACCACCGGCTTTCTCCGCGCAATGCATAGGAGGCCGGCGCTCTATCCTGGCTGAGCTACGGGCCCAGCACCGCGACTAGGTTCTTCGTAAGAGCCTAAAAGGTTTCAAGAACTTGGATTGCTGCTCTATATCCATATTTTACTACGCTAAACAAGAGATGCATGGGGTGTCGAATGTCTAAACCCTTCATTGCACACATCAAGGAGCTTCTCAAGGGAATAGAAGTACGTGAGGAAGAGGACGTTGCTATGAAGGAGATTGCTAGAAGCGATGTACAGAGCGTTCACTTGGTATTCATGCCTAGTGGTAAGAAGGTTAGAGCACACTACCATCGCGAACGCGATGAATTCTACGTTATCCTTCAGGGTAGAGCAAAACTAAGAATAGGAAACGATCTGTACGAGGTTGGCGAAGGACATGTAGCGTTTATACCCAGAGGAACAATACATGGCATAGAGAGTATAGGTGCGGATCCCCTAATCGTCGTATTCGTATCGAGTCCGCCCTACGATCCCAAGAAAGATCGTCGATACGTAGAGTAGCCTCGAAATATTATAGATACCGAATCGAGTACCGAATATCTAGGGAACGGTGTTGTCGAAGTTTCCAAGTGATGACGGTGTGTACGTATTCGATAAACAAACATTGAGTTGGCAACGCGTACAAATCGACGGACCTTGGGTTCCTCGAGACGACGGACTCTACGCTGTCTATTTCAGGAATAGAAGATGCCCTGGATGCAAAGCTTTCGACAAGGTATGGCACAGATTCGTAATGGAACGTGTACCGCGTCTAAACGTAGGTGCTGCACTCGTTCAATGCAATAGCTTCTTCTATGATTGCAACGATAAGTGTGCATCTGATACTTTTCTACTCTTCTTAGTAAACGCTTCACCGCAGGTCCTAGTACTTATAGTTGAAGAGGGCGAACTCGTATACGTTGAAAGACACATAGGTTTCGCAGATCTTGACGACCTAACGAGTTTCGTTCTTGACGCGCCTAAGAGACGAGAAGAGTTACTCAAGACACAGCAGGAGGTTAAGGAGTCGGGAGTTGAGGAGCTTACCGTGGAGGGAAGTGATTGGAAGGAAATTGTAGAGAAACTCCGTAAACTCATATTGGAGGGTAGAAACGTTCGAGAGATCTGCGACGAAGAAGGTTGCAGGTACGTCATCGAGTAACTACGTTTCTAAACCTCTACCACGAGCTTGATCTAGGTGACTAGGTTATGCGTCCCATAGTGGTCGTTCCGTTTGCTAGCGCAATACATGGAAAGGAATACTATCTCCACGTATTCGAGATCTTCAAGAAGTATTTCGCGAAATACGACGTAGTGCTTCACCCTGAAGTTGTTACAGATCGCGAGAAGGCTGAGGAGCTGGGAAAGAAGTACTGCGATCACATACCCGTAGCCCTAGCGCTAACGGGAGGAACGAGCAAGCTCATTACTTCGTTTGCAGCTGCTGGAGACTACGATAGGATGGTGATCGTAGCTCATTCGGAACACAACAGCTTGCCTTCCGCTATCTCTGCACGTGCTAGGCTCGAGCTCCAGGGGTTATGGACGTGGGTATTCCACTGCCACGATATAGCTTCGAAGGAATGTGAGCTCGTCGTTGATCGTGCGATGAGGGTTCTCGAACCCATAGCGATAATGCTTAGCTCTAGGATCGGCGTTATCGGCGTAGATCGCGTTGAGGAACAAGAAGAGCTCAAGGCAAGGTTCGACATCGAGGTTGTAACGATTTCGTTCGATGAAGTAGAAGAGCTCGCTTCGAATGTTGATAAGAAGAGCGTAGAGCAATTCGTTGAAGAGTTCGAACCCTTGGTCGTCGAAGGACTTAGGAAGGACATTCTCGAAGACGTTGCAAGGCTATACCTAGCTCTCAAAACACTTGTTCAAAAACGCGATTTGATGGGGATAGCAATCGACTGCTTCCCATTCATTGAACAACGAGGTTACACACCGTGCCTAGCTCTAGCTAAGCTGTGTAGCGATGGTATTCCAGTAGCATGCGAAGCCGATATACGTTCGTTGCTGCTGATGAATATTGCAAGGTATCTAGCTGGACACGTGGGTTGGATGCTGAACGCTGTAACATTTAATGGAAGATATGGTTACTTCGCTCACTGCACACTACCGCTATCGATAGCGAAGAGACCAAGACTGGTAACACACTTCGAAACAGAGAAGCCATACGCCGTCGCTTCCGATGTAGAGAACAACGTGTGGACCATAGCTTCGCTAAGCCACGATTACTCACTTCTCGCGGTAGGAGTTGGTCGAAAGATCGCTGGTGGTCTGCTCTACAACTCCATGTGTAGATCTCAAATAGTGCTAGAATTCGATTATGATGTTGAGGGCTTGCCGCTGGTAGCACCAGCTAACCACCACGTTGCTATGAAAGGCGACGTTAGGCGAGATCTACGTATAGTAGCAGAGCTTCTAGGTATAGACTACGCTGATTACAGCGAACTTCTAGAATACAGCGAGGTGTAGCGTTGAATGGTTAAGCCGAGATCTTTCTACTCTCTACTTCATCCAAGACCAGTAGTATTGCTAACAACGAAGTGCTTGAACGATCGTGTAAACATAGCTCCATTCTCCTGGGTTACTCCCGTATCCGAAGAACCACCCACCATAGCTATAGCTATAGATCGCGAAAACTATACGTACCAATGCCTCGAGCATTGCAATGAAGCCGTTGCCAACATTCCCGCAGCTGAGCATTACGACCTCGTCTACAAGCTTGGAAGAGTCTCCGGACGAAGTGTAGATAAGGTAAAGGAGTTCAATCTGAGGCTCTGTCCTTCGAGAACCGTGACCGTACCTAGATGGTGTGAAGCTATAGGCTGGCTAGAACTAAAGCTATTGAATAGAGTTCCCGTAGGAGAGGTCGATCTGTGCATATTCCAAGTGGTCGACTACGACGTTAAAGAGGGCAGTGCTACCGAATGGGGCTGGGATTTAGCTAAGGTATCTCCACTACTACACAACGTCGGCAAATCCTTCGCATACGTCGGTAGGAGACTATTCGCGAAATGATGAAACCGCAACGGGATCTGAACCGTGATGATCTGGCGGAGGTCTGAGTATGGGATCAGGTAGTGATCCCTTCATCATTTTTCAGCCTGGCAAGGAGACTTCATCTCCCTCCACCAACTAGTTCGCGCGCCTCCTCAATAGCTTGCTTGGCTAGTTTTTCCCCGAAGTATGGCAATCTAGCTAAGAAGCTAGGCGATAGGTTTGCAAGATCTTTCAGTGTCTTGATACCGTACTGAGCCAGAATCCTTGCCCTCACACGGCCGATTCCTCTTACCTTAACCAACTCCACAACATCTTCTTTAACACCCTTCTCTACGCGAATCGTGAGCGTTTCAAGTCTCTGCGCATGTCTATCGAGCCCAGCTACCTGACATATCTTCGAAGCTGCGTACATCAACCAAGTAGCTGTTTCAACAATGTTCGACAGATCTCCAAGCCCTATTCCGAATTCCTGGAGTATCTCATCCTCGTCAACTTCGTTTATCCAGCTATGCAAAATCTTCGCTATTTTGAATGCTCGTAACCACGAATCGAAGCTAACAAATTCGTTGCTTTCTGGCGGAGGAGGAATGAGGCCAGCATCAACGTAGTTAAGAGCTTCCTCCGTCAACTGTTTGTAGCCTAAGACTCTCACTCTCTCGAAGTCTGGAGTCATTGCTACGACCATTAGGTAGTAGAGATCGTCGACGTGGTCTTGGGATTCCAAGTATTTCAGAATCACGTGAGCTGTTACGGGGTCTATGTATAGCTTGGAAACAGATTCTCCGAGTTTAGTCGGTATCAAGACTCCTCCCGACCGTACAACCATTCCAAGCTTCTCGAGCAGGTTGAGCGTCGAAATTATCTTCACCTGAGCAACAACGATGCGTGCACCATACGCTCCTAGAGTCTTCGAGAAGAACTCTACTATCTCTCTGCTATTCGATGCGTAGCCCGATGCTATCGCTGCAAGTACGTGTATCCTTAGAGCACGATCGTTCCACAACTTGGATTCCACTGGTTCAGGCTTTCCTTTAATGTATTCCTCGGCTACACGAGCATTAGGTGCGTCCGCGATCACGGCCTCTCCATAAGGATCAAGCCCTGGTCTTCCAGCTCTACCAGCCATCTGTTTGTATTCGGCGATCGGTATCTGAACGAATCTACCGTTCTCGAATCGCTTAGTGTAGATGAGAACCCGTCGTGCTGGCAAGTTTATTCCGGCGCTAAGGGTTGGGGTCGCAACCACGATCTTTATGAGTCTTTCACGAAAGTACCTCTCGATGATCTTCCTAGCGCTGTGCGATAGCCCAGCATGGTGATAAGCAACTCCGCGCTCAATGAGCGGAGCTAGCATCTCGAACTCTATCCTAGAACTTGCTTCCGAACGATACTCGTCAACCACCTTTCGAAGTCTTTCACGTTCCCAAGGCTCTAGGAATTTCTCTACCACTGATGCTAGTCTCGATGCTAGCGACTCTGCTTGCCTTCTAGAATGCTTAAAGATCAGCAACTGATAGTCTTCCTCCATGGCTTTCAGAGCGCAGTGAATAGCAAGATCTTGATCCACATCCTCTACCCTACCGTCGGAGAATACTATCTGGCTACTCCTTCGATCGTAGTACCCCTCAATCAATTTAACGGGTCTCCAATCGATAGTAATGAGCTCGGCATTCATCCACTTAGCTAAGACCTCGGGGTTTCCTACCGTAGCCGAAAGCCCTATGACTTGCTTACCCATGTATAGAGCTCTCGTCACGATGAGCTCTACTATAGGTCCTCGTTCGGGATCGCCAATGCTATGAAGTTCGTCTACCACAACCACGCCTAGCTTCGATAACCAGCTAGGTCTATGTCTAAGAATGGAGTCTAGCCTCTCGTACGTCGTAACTATTATCTTAGCACGACCAAGGGATTCGCCAACCTCGCTGTAGTCTCCCGTAGATATCGCGACCGGTATACCAAGCTTCTCTTCCCAGAACCGAAACTCATCGAATTTCTCGTTAGCTAATGCCTTGAGGGGAGTTGCGTATATCCCTATGTATCCCTTCAACGCATTGTAGAGCAGAGCCATCTCAGCGATTAACGTTTTGCCGCTCGCCGTGGGTGTAGCCACCACGAGGTTCTTACCCTTGAACAGACCTTTTCTAACGGCTTCAGCTTGAGGTGGGGTTAGCTTTTCGATACCCTTGATTTTCAATGCCTTAACGATCTCTTCTGGGATCTCTAGCTGCGATATAGGTACTATCATCGAGTCTCTACCTCGTCGACTACATGCGTAGAGACTTGATTTACCCAGAGACTAGGTCGTAACTATACACCGCTCTATCGATTCGAGACATTTATCGTCTATCACCACAGCTCCAGCAGCTGCATTGCCGTAGTACCCCTTCATAGAGAAAACCGTGAGTACGCGTCCACCGTGATCAAGCTTGTACCCTAGGTAACACGGTTCGTGTCCACGAACAATCATCTTCGCGTTCATCAACGATAGGAACTTCGTTGTTATGGTAGAGCCCCATACCTTGCCTGCTCCACGATAGCTAAGCGCGAAACCTAGCGATGGATTGGGTAGCTCGTTATCGTCTACGGGATCGCTCCATAGAATGTCTTCGATAGCCTCGTAATCGTTCTCGATATCAAGCAACTCTGATACATTCTTAGCCTCTACAACACGTTTAACGGGGGGTCCACCGTGAACGGCTACGAACATTCCTTTCGCTATCGCTACGAGAGGTAGCAACTCAAAGAATTGTCTAGATAGTTCGTAAAGTTCTTCTCCTAGCGCATGACCATATCGATACCTAAGCACGTAGGGGTAGTCGTGCGGATATACGGGTAGCCATGGAGGACACTCATGATTACCTCGGAGCAGCACTAGTCTTTCACCTAGCAATCGCTTGAGCTCGCATATCAATGCTAACACCTCTGGTTGTCGTGGTCCTCGATCAACGTAGTCTCCCAACATCACTACGCATCCATCTGATGCCGCTATGCTGATTGCGTGCGTTCTCTCAAGTAGCTTAACCATCGTGTCGAGATCTCCGTGAACATCACCTAGGACAACGAATCTCTTAGCTCGAAGTTCAACGATCTTCCTTCCACTACGTCTACGATCTTCGAACTCTAGGATCGATATCAATTCCTTCAGACACTGCTTGAATCTGTATCCATCGCTAGCGTTGTCGAATGCCTTCTCTACTAAGGTGCTTAAGCGAAGCACGTCTCAGCCCCTAGTGAGTACAGCTATGCGGGGAGTCTATGTACGGGAACGTTCTTTGTTCGGAACCCGCATACCCTACATATGAATACTCCGTTCTCGAAGATCATGATGTTCATACATCGAGGACATACAATGTACAAGCTTGCTCGACGCATACTCCCAGCAAAATATATACCTTAGGAACTTCAAAAAGCGTAGCGCTCATCTCGCAAGCTTTCTAAGAGCGTGGTAAAGATTGTGCATGTATGGTTTCCTAGTTGCTATAGCTCCGTGAATTGCATCGACATGGCAAGAATGCCTACCCATCCTCTTGATTAGGTCGATGTATGGATCCCTAGGAATCTTCATGAATTCCCGAAGCATTTCGTCAACGCATAGCGGATCCCCTACGAAGAAGAAGTTTTGCGGTAGCCTTACTACGCATCCATGTATCGGTCCATCACCTAGAACAAGCTTCTCAAACACTACAACAGAGATCCACGGACTCGTCATCGTATATATCTTTGCCACGTTTAAATGTACCTCTCGTGGATGAGCGTGGAGGAGCGTTGATTCCGATACGTATTGAACGTATAGAGGTATCGACGTTGCTAGAGACGAGTATTCTGCAGTACGCGGAATCGCCAAGAATACGGGAAGTCCTAAACGATTTAGCAATAGAATTCTACATCTATGCAATCTCCCATAACGTTGTATCTCCACCTCAATTCTTGGAACCTCTTCCTTAACGATCAGCAGCCCTCTTGCACTTAGTTCTTTAAATACCTTACTTCGCATCACGATCTCGTCAAGATTGCCCACCAAGGGGTTCACGAACACAGCAAAGTTTCTAACCATGGAATCGAGTACATGTACTACGAATTCGATAATTGCCTCACTCACCCATACCTCTTTTAAGTAGCTCGTAGGGATGTCTACTACGATAATACACTTACCGCTACTCTTCAGGAACCTCAGCATAGCTAGACCTAGGCTCGTGGATACTGTTGCAGAGCTCTCGCTCTGCATAGATATACCTCGCTACAGCTGTTTGTTAGGGTGTGGAATAAGTTGTCGTTCTTTCCGGAGTTCGAGAAAGCTCTGCTAGAATTACCTAAGCTCGTAGAGGAGTACTCGGAACGTAGACGAAGCGTCATCGCGAAGTATCTTCATGCTATAGAGTGGCGTGTCGTAGAAGCTCAACCCATGGAATCTACGGTCTGTGCAGTCGATTCTAGCTTCACTCTAATCGAGACTCGCATAGGTATACTCTTCTTCGTGCAATGCATCGCAAAGTGTCGATCGTCCGACATGTATGCAACACAACGTAGCGCAGATGTCGGGATCATAGACGTCGCGAATCTGTACAGCGAGATAGGTCTTAGAAGAATAGCTCCGAAACACATCGTTGCAATGGTTGCTCAACTCGTAGAGCTAGAAGCTCTTCGAAATGCATTAACGCAGCTTCGTAGTCATTCAGATGTGTATGCACTCGTAGATGGATCAGCCATTTCGTTCACTATGATGCGTCCTCGAAAAACATTGCGTGTTGGAGAGCGTATAGAGATTTTATCGCTGAGTAGAGGAAGAACCTCATTGCTAGACATAGCATTTAGGAGGCTCACCCTTGTTAAGGAGTTGAGAAGCATTTCCAACCTTGTATTCGTAGCTAAGACCAGCGGCATATCTACTTATGCACCTCCATACCCCGACATAGAGCTCCTAGAGTATGCACGGATAGCTAGAATAGAACCTTACATCCGTACGGGATTCTCGAAGCCAGTACATCTCGAAGGAGATGTGCTAAGTAAAGTTCTTGGGCTCCCCAAGAACGTCTTAGAGAACTATTCGTTGAACTGCATAACGATATCTTACGCTAGGCTAAGAGACTACGCACCGACATTCCAACTATCGTTTGCTCAACGTGTCGAGGAAGATATTGTTGAGAACGTGGTTAGATCCTTAGCCAAGTGGTCTCCAGCTGGCTATCCCGTACCACTCGAATCGGTACATCGACTTAGTAAGATTAGCCCTAAGAGATTAAGGAAAGCTCTTCATCGTATTGGACTGACTCCCATTACTGGGCGCGAAATAATTGAGTATTGATGTCAGTGAAGGCCTGGAACTCTTCATCGAATCCGTGGCTGCGGCCCCTCATCATCCACTATAAGTGTTTGAGGTACCAACCCCAAATTCTTCATTGCAGCCTCTACTGCTCGAATACACGTCTCGATCTCGCTGTAGCACCTCAGTAAATGCGAGGGATCACCCCTTCTATCGCTTGATCCAAACCTCGGTACCGCGATACCTAGAACATCGCTAAACGTAAGGAGTTTATGAAGCAACTTGGACTCCATATCGAGCTCCGTAACCGCGTACGTAACCCCGCTTAGGATTACGTTGGTATGCGTAGTTAGGTAGTCTATATGCCAACGAATCTTCTTGCGTTTATCGAAATGCCTGGAAATCCTTGCACGTAGTCCACCGGGTCCTCTAGCCGATCCGATGTATAGGTACGTACCCTTCGCTAGTTTCACAACACCTAACGATCCTACCAAGAATTCGCTGTCTTGCACAATTTCAAGGTATAGCACGTACACACCCTTCTGAGGAGGAACGACGTTTAGATGCATGGGTATTCACACCGTCTGAAGACTCTTCACCTAGGCTTATGTCTTTCCGATTCGATTAATGTGTGGGGGGCTCTGCTTCGTCGAAATTCATTAGCCTTAACAATGTATCTCCTGGAACGTATCGCGCAATTCGTTAGATACCTGAAGGTAAGAATCGTACCATTCAACATACACACAGTGGGAAGGTTCTGCATGGTGATCCCAAACACCTGCTGTCCCCTACCCATACCTTGCAGCGATCCTCTATACATCCGTTCCTCGCTTGAATACGATACGACGCTCTACGTACACGAGAACTACGTCGCGATCTCGACGTATGGCATAGACGATATTCATCCAAGCCTAGTTTCTTCATCGAAGGTTGTACTCGTCGAGATCGATGGATCTAGCACGGCATCACATCTAGTTGCTTCGTCTATCGCTGACAAGATTGCTAGATCTGGCGATAGACATATGCTGAAAGCTCTTCCAAATAGTCTCAGAATACTCGTAGAGGAGGCTATGAAGGTCAGGGCATCACAATCGGGACGAGATCCAGAGAGAATTGCGCAATTGATAAAGCACTACGAAGCTAGCTCTACGCCGTTCATAGAACTAAAGTTATGGAGTTGCAAACGATGCGAATATCTCGACCCACGAGAAGTATGTTTCGTTAAAGGTATTGGCCCAGGTTATTTCCGAGTAAAGTACCTAGGCGCTGAACTAGATCTAAAGATCTTGATACCGAAATCCGTAGATTTACTCTTTAAGGTAATCCCTTACCAAGTAATCAAAACAATAGAAGAGAACGTAGAAAGAGCTTTGACTATCATCGGAACCGCTCTAGAACTTAACGAATAAACGTGTCAAGCCTACCTCCTTTTCCTGATTACACCCACCCTTATCAGCGGAGGATCTATCACTATGCATAGCTTTCGATTACCGAGATCTATCTCAACGCTCTGAACCTTGTCCCCAATGCTAGCCCCTATCATCGACATAAGCATAGCTACTTCCTTAACCCAATCTGTTCGCGGAACTTTTCCAACCCAGTCAAGGAGTTCTCCATTCAAGTCGTATATAGCTACACCTTCGATCTCGGGATCCACGATCATCCAAACCACCGGATCGAACCTTGCATAGACATTACCTTTTAAGAACGGGGTCCCCGAAGCTTTGTAGGGGATGAAGAAAATATCACGGTGTTATCTGATCGAGATGCTGAGGCTCGGGCACACCGACCCATAGACCTATATTTCCGAGCTTATGTCGAAACTCGGTGACGAACCTTTGTGGCGTCGAATGTAAGTATCACACCTTGGGAAGCCGAAGCGTTCGTAGACTACGATAAGCTTATCAAGGTATTCGGTACTAAACCCCTTACCGATGAGGATCTTAAACTCGTAGAAAGCATTGTAGGAGAAGTACACTTCATGCTTCGTCGAAAGGTGTTCTACTCACATAGAGACTTCGACGAATTCCTGAGGAGGTATGCACGTGGTGAACGTGTTGCGCTATATACCGGTCGTGGTCCTTCGAGCCATACGCATCTAGGACACATACTTCCCTGGATATTCACTAAGTGGCTTCAGGATAAGCTAGGTCTCGAACTATTCTTCCAGTTGACGGACGATGAAAAGTTCTGGCATGAGCATAGGTACAAACTCGAGGAAACGAACTCTATGGCGTACGAGAACGCTCTCGACATCATAGCGCTGGGGTTCGATCCAAAGAAAACTCATCTAATAATCGATTCCGAGGATATTAGGTACCTATACCCGATCGCAATACGTGTTGCAAGGAAGATAACGGTGTCAACGAATAAAGCTGTATTCGGTTTCACCGACTCGACAAATATAGGCATGATGTTCTACCCATCGCTTCAGATAGCCGTATGCTTCCTACCATCCGAGCTCTACGGCGAGCCAACAATGGTATTGATACCTGCTGGCATAGATCAAGATCCTTATTGGCGTATCGCTAGAGATATCGCGCCAAGCCTAGGATACCCAAAGCCTGCTCAGATCCATAACAAGCTTCTTCCAGGTCTAGGAGTCGGAGGTAAGATGTCTTCTTCAAAGCCCGAGACCGCTATCTATACGGTCGACGATATCGAGACTGCGAAACGTAAGATCATGAAAGCCTACACGGGCGGACAACCAACTGCCGAACTTCAACGAAAACTCGGTGGGAACCCTGATTCATGCCCCGTGTTCAAAATGATGGAAATGCTGCTCGTAGAGGACGATGCATTCGTTAGAAAGCATTACGAGAGATGTAGATCTGGACAGATTCTTTGTGGAGAGTGCAAGACTATCGTTGCAGAGCTCGTAGCCAAATTCTTGGAGGAACATAAGCGTCGCCGCGAGCAAGCAAGAGACTTGTTACCACGGTTCCTTCTACGCAACAAATTCGATCCTCCCCCCATCAAACGATAAAAGCTGTTTATTGTAGCCGCCCTACCCGTAATAGGTGCATAGCTTGTCATCCCCGCTAAGACGCGCTATATCGAGGCTCATACTTCGCTTCGGCGATCTGATAACGACTTTCCTAGAGGGTGCAGTACTCATAACGACTACCGCGTTGGCTGCGGCAACGATCTTCGTTGTATTGAGAGACTTCGCTTCCATGATGTACGTAGGCATCGATATGTCTACGATCAGCGCACTCGTTGATGAGGTGCTGATGCTGATAATCTTCGCCGAGATCGTTCGAAGCGTTGTCGTATCGCACGGAAAACCGGAGACCTACGTACTAGCCATAGGCGAGGTAGGCTTCGTCATAACGATAAGAGAGATGCTTGCAGCCGTAATCATGCGCGACGTGTACAACTTGCTACTCTCAGCCGGAGCGGCTCTCATGATGGCAGGAGCTCTATGGATTATAAAAGAGCACGTAGTGAAGACGTAGCTTTGAGGAGGAGAATCCTTGCAGCGATTAGAAGAGATGCTTTCCTTTCTTCGCAACAGAAAGACGAAGATCGTTACGGACTCGAAAGAGGAAGAGCTAAGCGATCTAAACAAGTTGAGCGAATACATCGATAATGCAACGATATTCGGTTCCTCGATCACGGATAGCAAGTCTACGCCTAGCATATCGATAGAGTTCACAGATCATAATCTCGTAGAGCTTGCACAAGATACGGTTAACTTAGTTCTCGAAATCTTGCAGGAGTACTCCGTTACGCATAGCGTATACGTTGTGTGGACTGGGAAATGGTTTGAAGTACGGATACATGAAGAAGCCATACCTCCGAGCTTCATCGAGAAGTATGGCTCTAGGAGCGGGTTCTTAATAACCGAATTCATTTTGAGGAAGTACCGCAACAAATTCGTGAAAATAGCTAACATAGCTAAGGGAAGGATCGTCATCAAGAATCACTGCGCAATATCTGGCTGGCTAATCGCACCGCTAAGTCTAGTATTCTCGAAGTCTCTGTATGCAGTATACTTGAAACCACGCTCATTCAAGGAATTCGATCCATCTTTCTGTACACCAACGAATCTAAAACACGATACAGAATGGAAATCGTTCGTCGAAAACGAGTGCGAAACCTTGATCCGAGATGTAGAGAAGTTCTTAGAACGTACCACCATCGATCATCAGGACTATACGGAGATACGAAGCGTTGCGCAATCGATACCTTCTATTGTTGGCCGTTTCGAGGTTATGGCTCTTCTTCAAGCTGCTAGGTACTACGTGTTGACTGGCGATCTCGAGAAAGCGAAAAGCTTTGGATTGAATAGAGCAATCTTCTACGCATGGGCAAAGTACTACGGTTCGAGAAGAATCATACGTGGATATACTCGTCCTAGCACTGGTACCCCTACATCCACATCGAGTAGTTCACAAGCACAACCACCTTTGAAGGATTACGTTGAGCTTTCACCACGTGGCTGGTTCATGATTGGAGATCAAGAGCAAACTCCTCAGGACTTCGATTCCCAAGTAAAGACCAAGTTCGAAGCCGTTGTACCCTTCGAGATAGTGTGGAACAAAGCCGTTAGGTACGTAAAGAGATTTCCCCCGGAAGTGCTTAGGGATCCCAATAAATTCTTCAAGTATGTCTACGAACCAGTTCGCGATAGATTCCTGGAACTACTATCGATGCCTACAACAACTATGAGTGTAGAACCTCGCACAAAAACACAGCATAGACATGACGGTCGTAGAGTCGAGGAAGCACGTAAACCGTTCAAATCGTTAACGGACTTTCTTTCCAGCAGAAAAGAGTAGTCAGCGAGGATTCATTTCATCACGTTGTCAGAGCCCACCACACTCATCACATACCGTGGGTCTTCCGATCCTACATTTCTAGCAACTAATTTAAGCTAGCATCGAGGAGAAGTACATGGTCAGACCCGCTCGACGCCCCCGTAGGGGGAGGGTGAGAGCGGGACCCCCGCCTCAGCGCATACATCTACGCTAGCTTTGCGATAATCTTCGCTGCAAAGTCTACAGCTTCGGCAACGCTTTTGAATGCTAATCTGTCGTAGTTGAACAGCGTAACATTGTTGATACCAGCTCTAAGAACTGAGCTCTCGAAGATCTTCCTATGGTGTCTAGGCAACACAGCAATCACGTGTTTATAAACATCGAACTTGCTAAGGATCTTGGCTACGATGCCTATCAGCATCTCGCGATGTTCATCGCTCAAAAGCTTCGGGTCGTAATCGTAGTTAGCAAAAGGATAGTAGATGTCTAGCTCGCGAGGAACCAATGCCATTGGTTCTGAGAGAATGTATACATCGACGAAGGGTTCTATACCTAGCTTACGTATTCTCGCTTCAGCTAATCTATGGGTAGCCGATATCCTGTAAGGTTTGATACGCGTACACGGCAGTACCAAGGCAACCAAACCTTTGGCTATCGGTAGGTAACGGCATGCGAACCTGTGCCATAGCACGACATGCTTATGTTTGAACAGATCCTCTCGTCGAGCATCCAACACAATCTTTCCAGGAGGAATCGTCATGAGCTCCACGTACTCTTCTCCTAGCTCGCTACATAGAAAATCTATGTAGAGCTCGACTACGTTCACGAAGCCCCGCTAAGATCTGTACCAAGCCTTAGTGTTTTAAGGAATGCGTAGTATGGATACATAGGTTCGCTATGCTTAGGTTGCTATACTTCGTGGTAGGTCTACTGGATACGAACACGTATCTAGTGTACGACGAAGAAACGCGGGACGCTGTAGTCATCGATCCGGGAGGCGAAGTAAACGAATTGATAAATTGGATAGAGAGACTAAACCTGAACCTGCGTGCGATACTTGCTACCCACGGCCACTTCGATCATGTGTGGGGCGTAGACGATCTCAAATCACATTACAACGCACCCTTCTACATGCACCACCTAGATGTAGAGATAGCTAGAACCTCTATGTCCTGGGTCAAGCTATGGGGTGTGAAACCTAAGGAAGCACCTACGCCCGATCATACGATCGCCAACGATCAAGTGCTACGCATAGGTTCCATAGATATTGTGGCCATACATACCCCCGGGCATACTCCAGGGTCTACGTGCTTCTACATACCTCGACTAGGCGCGCTATTTAGTGGCGATACACTATTCGCTGGAACGGTTGGTCGAACAGATCTGCCCGGAGGATCGAGTGAAGATCTTATGAAGAGCTTGGCCAAGATATTCCGAAGACTTCCTCTCGATACATTTGTATATCCTGGACACGGACCTTCAACGACGTTACGTAGAGAGTTGAGAGCAAATATATACGTTGAGGATGCGTTGAGGATCTACGGAGAGCTAAAGTCTTGATCCGTACCTAGCCTGCTTTTCAAGCTTGTAATGTAGTTGAACGCCGATGTAGCAGCGATAGCACCTTCAGCAACAGCAGTAACTACCTGATCGAGATAGAACTTGTTAGGACCTCCCGCAGCACTACCCGCTACAAAGATTCCGGGGATATTGGTACTCATATCGGGTTTAACCATTGCACGCCCATGTTCGTCCACCTCTATGCCTAACATTTCGAACATCTGCCTTGGATACTCTATCCCTATCTCTATGAACACCCCATCCACTTCAAGAACTTCTTCTCGTCCCGTCGACACTTCACGTAAACGTACTCCTCGAACTCTATCGTCTCCTACGATCTCCTTCACTACGTATCCAAGCAAGAATTTCACGCCTCTTTGTCGCGCTATCTCTACGTATCTAGGCAATGCTCGAAGCTCACGACGTCTATGGACGAGGTATACCTCTCGAGCAAAACCTGCCAAATGTATTGCCGCTATCATAGCTGAATCGCCGCCGCCTACCACAGCAACCCGACGCCCTTTGTATAGAGGTGCGTCACAGGTTGCACAGTAGGAAACCCCTTTACCAAGGAACTTATCTTCTCCGGGTACTCCCAATCGTTTCTTATCGCCACCTACTGCAAGAATCAATGCATAGCACTCCATTTTCTTACCACTTTTCGTAGCAACAACAAATTTAGAATTCGATCGCTTTACTTCTACAACCTCATCGATAACGATGTCCACCCCAAAGCTGCGTACATGATCTACGAATCTCTTCGCAAGCTCTAATCCGCTAACGTTTGGCATTCCAAGGTAGTTCTCAACGATCGGAGCCTCAACGATTCGTCCTCCAGGTACCTTGGTTACAACTATCGTCTTGAGACCGTACCTCACAGTATAGAGTGCTGCAGAGAGACCCGCTGGTCCTCCTCCAATCACAACAACATCGTAAAGAGCTTGCATGAGATCTCGCCTCACTCGTAGCCTACAGGTAACAGCTAGTTAAAGTCTGGATAGTGCGCAGATATGGGAGAAGCAATGCCTCAACCTAATCGCATCATTGCTATGCTCACTGACTTTGGATATCGAGATCCCTACGTTGCTGCTATGAAGGGAGTTATCCTGAGCATCGATCCTCAGCTCACGGTGATAGACATAACGCACGAGGTGCCGAACTTCAACGTTCGGGAAGCCGCCTTCATTCTCTTCAATGTCTATAGGTACTATCCTCGAGGAACGGTCTTCCTCGTGGTAGTGGATCCTGGCGTGGGTAGTACTAGAAGAGCTATAGCGATAGAGACGGAGAACTACTTCTTTGTAGGACCGGATAACGGAGTGCTAATGCTAGCAGCACGAAGCGATGGTATTGTTAGATGTGTTGAGCTTACAAATGATAGATTCTTTAGAAAACCGGTATCTAGATCTTTCCATGGAAGAGACATCTTTGCTCCGTGTGCTGCGTGGATAGCTAAGGGTATAGATCTCGAAGCTCTTGGTCCACGCATAGACTGCTCATCTCTAACGAGTTTAGACATGGAGTTAGACCATACCGTGAGAAATGGATGCGTAGAGCTACGGGTTCTATACATAGATCGTTTTGGAAACGTAATCTTATCGCAATACTTCGACAAGATCTCGAATGCCGTAGGATTGCGCATAGGTTCCCGCATCACGGTTAGGAATATTTCGAAAAACGTAGCGTTGGAGGGACGAGTATGCGAAGTCTTTTCGCACGCTAGACCCGGAGAACTAGTCCTTTACCGAGATAGCTTCGATCTTGCTGAACTCGCTGTAAACCTGGGATCAGCTTCGAAGGTTCTTAATGCCGATGTAGGGGATCTGATTGAGATATGTCTTGTTGAGAGGTAGCTACATATGCCATTCCTACACATGCTTAATCAACACGATGTTCTATCATTTAAAGATCCTATCGTAGTCATACCCATAGCATCCATAGAAGCGCATGGCCCTTTACCCTTGGGGTTCGATATTTTGTTCGCAGAATGCCTTCTCAAGATTCTGGATACTCACATCGACGAACTGTTGATAGTTCCACCAATTCCCATATCTACTTCGTATGAACATTCCGAATGCGGTCCCACAGCCACGGTTACGTGTACAACCTTTTCAAGTTATTTGAAGGAATTCTTGACAAGCCTTTCGAACTACTTCTCCAAGTTCATAGTGGCTGTATTCCATGGAGGAGCTTATCACTGCATCTACGTCGCGATACGCGAAATTCTTCAATCGAATCGCAACATCTTAATCAAGATCTTCAACCCGTACCAAACGATATCTAAGTACTTGGAAGAGATAGGTCTTCGAAACTACATCGTACATGCCGACCCCATCGAAGCTTCGATAGCTCTTGCATGCAACATCAACGTAGGTACCATAACCGAGGTCGAAACCATCGATGATCAAGTACTTAAGCGGTACACTGTTAAAGTGTATAGTCCGTGGCTATGCACAGATATTGCAGATCGCTATAGATCTAGAACCATCGTAGGTTCTCATAACCTTGGCGCAAAGCTTCTTTCGCTAATGATTCACGACTTCATAGAGCTAGTGAAGGAATTGAGAACCCTCACCAACCTTACGGAGAGCACTCATTAATTCGTCGAGTATCGTAGGCAGAGCTTCGAGATCAAACACTTTGTCTCCTACAACAAGAAGCCTCTTCATTTCAAAACCTCTCTTCACTATCGTTACGAGAACATTGCTGCTCAATCTCAATGCTTGCCCCGCCAATATCAGCATTACG
>JAMOOB010000480.1 GCA_027066265.1 Desulfurococcales archaeon | reverse complement strand
GCTAGCGTAAGCTTATCTATGTTGTACGCGAAGCTCTCTGCTCCTGGAATACGCATCGATATATTTACGATGAACTTTCCGAGGACGTTCCCATGAAGATCGGATAGATACACGCGATCGCATCGAAGTATTCGCCATCCTAAGGAAGGCTTTGTTGGAACACATCCTTTCCACGCAATCACGTTCCTGGCTATGGATTGGGTATTGGTCCATACCTCGACTACTTCTGCTGGTTGAAATACTGAAGACACGAGTACATGGCCATCGTAGTCCACGACGTATATAGCGTTTCCGTACCTAACAACTATGAGATCGCTGAACGTAGCTACGAAGAAGTCGCTACTACCTAGGTTGCAGAGATACCTCTCCCATACGGTATTCAACTCGAAGTCTACGAACTTTACGATACCGTTGTCTACCAGTAGGAATCCTCTCGGTACTGGGATAGGTGTTCCCCACAAGCTTCGCTGAATCACTTTGTAGTTCCCTGAAACAACATCGATTACAGCTACAGCGCTGGATATGTAGCTCTTAGCGTTGTTGGATACGGATACCAGTATCTTCGATGTATCGAGGCAAGGAACGCTCGGAGGAAGCAGCATGTCTGGAACCCACTTAATTCTAGCGTTGTTGAGCTTCACAACGCGATGAATCTTGAGGCTGGATAAGTTAAGTACATAGATAGAGCTACTAGATGTATTGATGGATACGTAGAGCCCGTTGCAGAGGATGAATCTATGCTTACTCAATTCGAAGATTTCTACGTTGCCCTCAACAACACGTCCATTGCTAAGATCGTACACTACGTAATTCAGAGTCCTAGGTCTAGATGGAACCGTGTAGAAGATGTAGAGCTTATCGTTGTAGAAGAAGACATCTGTGTAGACAGCATCTCTTGGCGCATCCCAATTCCATAGTTTCCTACATCCGTTTTCACTAAGCTCGTACAGGACGTATTCGTTACCCGCTCCAGTCCTTATCACCGCAAACCTTCCATCGTGGCTTACCGCTAGG
>JAMOOB010000479.1 GCA_027066265.1 Desulfurococcales archaeon | reverse complement strand
AGCTTCGACGAGTTTGTGGGTATAGACGTCGTGATCTTCGTTACGTGGAGCGGTGTTGAGATCTATGTGCGTAGAGGCATATCGAGGAATAGCAAGATACGTAGGCTGCTGTACAACACGATGTGCAGGTTCAGAGGGTTCTACATCTGTAGACCTAGCGATGTCAGCAAGTTCATAGAGAAGCTGAAGCGGCTGCTCGAAGAGTATGGGATTAGCTATAGACTAGTCATGAAGCTGCATTAATATGGATGGTGATACACATGGTTATGTTCCCGAAGAGACGTGGTGAACACGATAACAAGCCTACACCCGACCATCTGTATCGGCTTATCGTCGAAGAGCTGGGCTATGAAGACGTGTGTAGACCTGGCATAGACTTCCTCAGGGATGAGGTGCCAGATAGGATCTACTGCAATCCACCCTTCTCCAAGAAGTCTCTATTCGTAGAAAGAGCATGTGAGCTATCTAGGCAGGGCAAGACCGTTGTCATGCTTCTACCGCTCGATCCATCAACCAGATGGTTCGAGAACCTCATCAGCTGCGGCGCAAGTATAATCATTGTTGTGGGTAGGCGTATACATGGAAAGAACGCTAGGTTCCCAACATGTATTGCTGTATTCAATGGCAAAGGAGAGGTCTATCTCGTTCGCTACACGGATCTAGCCTCCTTCCTAAGGAAATACCTTTGAAGGTGTTGAGCATAGAGGTGGAGTAGACCATGGTTAGGTTCTTCACGCTTCCTCCTGATAGGATAGACTATCCATACATCCTGATCAACGCTAACCATCCCGAGAACGGTCTTCGTTATGTGGCTAGCCATAGAAGTAGCATCGAAGCTGTTATCATCGATAGCGGTATCGAGATCTTCAGGAACCCGAGCATCAAGGAGTATCCTGGCGGTGCAGAAGCATGGATAAAGCGGCTGGTTGATCTCTACGACCGTGCGAAGAAGATCGTCCCCCATGCCAGGGTGTATGTGACGTGCCCCGACTACTGCGACGACTATCATCCGAGG
>JAMOOB010000478.1 GCA_027066265.1 Desulfurococcales archaeon | reverse complement strand
GTATCGGTAGACATCGCTACACGCCTGCGCGAGAACATCGTCTGGATCGAGGTCGAGTGGCTGTGGTTCGCCGGGTGGACAGAACTCTGCTTCGGGAACGAGATCTTCCTGGCTAAGACTCTTCGAAAGAATCTCGACGGCGCGTGGATCCAGCACGAGGTAGGGACCATCCAGCTTCGCGAGACCTCTCCTAAGCAATGCGTAGAGCGTGGATAGAGAGATCCGGATAGAACCATCCTTCTCGATGAGGGGTAGACGAAGCTCCACCTAGGATCCCCGGAACCATGCTTCGCTAGAGGTATATACCTATCGATCGCTTCGCTACACCCTCTCGATCGTTTCGATAACCATGGAGAGCGATGCTAATACCGCGGAAAGTTCTTGCTATCGATAGTGTGGCCCATGCATGTCCTCGGCTCTACGAACGGTATTAACGGACTTTACCCGTATCGAGGGTGTTGCTGGAGTAGCGTTCGTATCCAAGGATGGTTTCGTGATCGAGAGCATCATTCCGGGAGGTGGTATCGAAGAGCTTAGGTTTGGAGATCTAGACATCGTCGTGGCTGAGTACCGCAGCAACTACCTTCTACTCGAAGACGTGGAGCCAGCCTACTTCGTAGTGATCGCAGAGCCGTGCTCGGTAGGATTAGGTTCGAGATGAAGAGGCAGAGAGATAGGATTAGAGCAGCGCTCTAACGGTGGTGAGGCATGGCTAGGGAGGTTCCTAGCCTCGAGGAACAGATCGAGAAGTATCGAGAGTTTGCCGAGAAAGAGATGCGTGGAGAAGTACAGCTCATCCCAGTAGGTGACGAAGAGTATTCATTTCGAGAGGTATCACCGAAGAGATCGCGGATTGCTTCCGCAGGAACTTGAAGTAGATGCTTCTCGAAAGGATTGGGAATCGATCTAGTGGAAGGGTATGGTACCGCGATCCAGATACAGGTGTTGCGATAGCTATAGAGCTCAGCGAAGGGAAACCCATCGCTTGTCGAGGTACCGACGAACGTGGAAACATCGTT
>JAMOOB010000477.1 GCA_027066265.1 Desulfurococcales archaeon | reverse complement strand
AAGACCTCGTAACGAAGCCATTCAATGAAGCGTTAACGGTGTTGAAGGAAACGGGTGGACTTGCTCCTCGGGGCTATGCATGGCCTTCGGGAACTCCTTCGAGGATCTTCGTGATAGCCTTAGACCGCGAATCCGAGCCTAGACCTACGTTGCTGTACTCGGTATCTGAAGCGAGCTGGAGAGAGCTAGGTGTAGAGGAATACGGACCGGTGATGGATAGCATCAACAGCTTGCTGAACTCCATAAACGAGTTCTTGACAAACGTGGAGAACGCTGTGAAGAAAGTGTACAGCGATTTCAAGGTACCTAGAGTTGTGAAGAACTACGTTGTTGGCTACGCTGATATACCTCCTCAGAACCCTGGTACCTACGTTGTGTACTACGCAGTTGCTGAGGATAGCGCTGGTCATAGAAGCGAGACCCCGCTATCTATGTACTACGTCTACAACAAGGGTAGCGATACCAGGATTCTGATTGTGGATCCACACGTAGAGCTATGGCTACTCAAAGAGAACTTCGAGAAGCTGACCAAGTACTTCGAGACGTTGATCGAGAACGAGCTGCCCGAGGACTTAGTTAGCGATGTAGAGCAGTACAAAGCTCTAGCCCACAAGCTTAGCGAGGTAGATGTAGTGAAGTTCCATCACTGGGAATACCTATCGAAGCACTACAGGGTGTATATCATCAGACCGGTGGATAGAGCTGTAGAGCTGCTCAACGAACTGAAGCCGAACGTAATAATTCTAAGCAACCTATGGCTAGGTGTGAACGCTTCACGATCTAGATTCCTTGATTGGGATCTTAGGGACGTACACTATCGCGATACAGTGGTTCTAGCCAAAATCATCGATTACGTTAAGAAGAGCCATGCAGGTGTGATAGCTACGCATGGATCTCTAAGCGATGTCGTGGTCGCCAAGTGTAGCAAGGGAGTTACGAAGGTATACAAGATCGGTACGCTCGGACATGTAGGTACGAACATAGAGGATGCCAATCCATTGAATGAACGTACCATAGCAA
>JAMOOB010000476.1 GCA_027066265.1 Desulfurococcales archaeon | reverse complement strand
TGTTGCAAGTTCCTTACCTGGGTCTCGATCTCTTCCTTGGTTATGGTTCTGCTCCTTATCCTAGCCTTGATCTCGCGTATGTACTCTCTCTGCACCGCGAAGAGTATCTCCGCGAACTGCGATATTCTATCTATCAGGATATCGCTCGACTCGGATGGATGGAGGATCTGTCCCCCTAGGGGCGTAGATACGTAGTGCTTCATGATCAGATCTAGGAGCTTCGCAACCGTTAATGGAATGCGCTGGAGCCGAGCCTCGGCATCCTCTGGCTCGTAGGGTTCCAGGAGTTGCTTAGCGATCTTCTCGAAGAGATGGCTCTCCGCAGCTGCCGTATCCACGCGGATGATCACTCCTTGTGCGGTAGCCCTACCACCACGCCTACGTTGCTCAACCTCCTGAGCTTGCTGAGGCATGGGAGCCGGGTAAGCCATGGCACCACCAAGGCAACGATCGTATCAAGGAATATAAACGCGATGATACGCACAGCGATGGCGTCCATGTACAAGTGTTTATATCTATCTTCGTGTAATGGGTGTTGGGGAGCGCAATGACGATGGAGCTCGTCAACGATGAGGAGAGGATCTACGAATTCGTAACTAAGAGGATGGGGGTTCCGCAACAGATCGCTGAGAAGATGCTTGATAAGTATAGGAAGCTGAAAGAGTACGGAGACGTGTTTGCTCCCGATGCAAAGCGCGTACCGTTCGATACCTACATCAATAACCTGGAGAGCGTCTTGAAGCAAGTGCTTGCAGAGCTTAGAAAGATGCGGAGCGTTGAGGAGCGTAGGAGATGGATCCTGGAGAACGTAAAGCTGTCTACGCCGAAGAAGGTCTCCGGTAGGGAGGGTGAAGAAAAGATCTATTCGTGGGCGATCCCAGCGTTCTTAACGTGTCCGGGATACGATGAGTTCTGCATAGCTATGTGCTACGCTCTGAAGAATAGGTATGCCGTAGACAAGCGAATCATTCGGAGCAGAGTGATAAACTTCCTAGCTTCGTTGCTCCCAGAGTTCCCAGAGGTCATGGTTAGGAAGATCGAGGAAGTAGTTAGAAAGACCGGCGTCCCGATATTTCGTCTTCACGATAGCGGCAACTTCTACACGATATCGTTCGTTAAGCACATGCTCGAGAAGCTTGATATAGATCCGCGCGAGCTGAAGGAGCTCCTCGGAGTAGATCTCGATAAACTGCCCGAGGACTGCTACGTTCTTCAATGGAGAAAGATAGTCGAGCGCTTACCGAACGTACAGTTCTACACGTACACGAGGACATGGAGGCTCCTACCGATCTTCAAGTCTATCGAGAAGCATTTGCTTCCATTGAAGAACTTTGTGCTGTATCTAAGCGTAGACAAACCGGTTGCCAAGATCGAGAACGAGCTTAGGGACGCTCTCGAGCTTGCCAAGAGGTACAGAAACGTAAAGATAGCGTGGACTGGCGTAATACCGCCTCCTGGAACCGTATACGCGATATGTCCCTACGAACTCGGTAGGATCCTGAACAATCCAAACATACAGAAAACGTGTACACAATGCAAGATCTGTGCATATGGAAAAATCGATGTGTTCTTCCCAGTACACTAGGGTTCATCGCGTTACGCTCAACGATTATCGTTCAGCGCCGATCACTCGACCAATTCTCTTACTGCTCTAACTAGTTTCTCTACTTGCGACACTATTGTCTCTGTTTCGTACTCGAGCGCGGTTTCGTAGTTCGCATCTCCTTGCTTCGGTACGTACAGGGGTCTCACCTGATTACGGTACGCGATACTGAGTGCAAGGCTGTAGATTCTGCGCGAGCTATCGTCGTTTATCGCTACGATTAGCTTTGCCGAGAACAGTAGGTTCCGGAACTCGAGGCTGAACAGTGGTTCTCCGTACTCCTCGTCGTACTCCCTTAGCTTCTCCTCGACGCATTTCTCGACCTCTTCCTCCGCTCTATCCTCCGAAACCTCTCCCCGAGCAATAGCTTCGTTTACATTGCTTGTGCAGAGCTCGTAGAGACTCTCGTAGTACACTCTGAACACTTCCTTTAGCGGAACTTCGATCGTGAAGCCGTATCGAAGTAGATCCTCCTTGGGATCGTACTCGATGCTAGAAACTATGCTCTCCACATGGATACCCTTATCAGCGAGAGCATTCTTTACGCGTGTAGCAAGTACGCCGAGGTAGCTCTGAAGGTTCGTAATGTAGGTATCGAGCACATACACGGAGGGATCACCGTTTCGTTGCTTTGCAAGAAAGAGGTTTTGTGTAGCGAGCTTCATATCCACAGCTGTGGATATGGTTTCATTTCCACTTTGCTTCGAATGCGTGGTAGATCAGTGAGATGAATATTAGTGTCGCTACGGCTAGCGACGATGTTAGTACGTACTTGAACCAGTCGTAGCCGTTGGAGAAGAAGTCTATCAGCGTCGATGCGAATGGGTGCGTTGTTGTGCATTGACTGTTTGTTGCGGATACCACTCCGTCTAGAAGATCTGCAACGAATTTCAGGGCACCCATTATCGCCGGGAAGAAGACTATGATCGCTAGCACCGCGAGCACGTACTTACCTATAGTCCATCCTCCCTCCATGTTCGTTCCCTAAGCGAATATATCTCTCGAACTCTATAAACGTCGTGGGAGAGGTAATGGAGCTTGCCAGGATGATTGTTACCGGCTTGATGATACTAGTCTGCATGGTGCTCGTATCAGTGTTGCTGAAGATCGTGCAAGTAGCGATAAACAACCCCGGTTCACCGATATACGTAGACTTCACCCCGTGCACCCTGGCAGCTCTCGTAGGGTTTGCTTGCGTCGCTATAGGGTTTGCGTTGGTGGTGTTTCTAGTGTTCATAGTTCAGAGGATCCGTGGAGAGGAGGTTTATTGAGGTGGTGATAGATGAGGTTCCTCCTACTATTCATCCTGTTCTTCATGCTGTTCGCGTTCTTCTTCGTCGTAGCTAAGTACCTGTTCTACGCGCTGGGCTTGATCGAGGAGAAGGTGAACGAAACGATTCAGGAGATGAACGAGACCTACAACGGATCCCTCAGGGTGCAAGACGTGGAATCGCAACTCAAGCCATTCGCGGATATCGTGCAGATAGCCATGGTTGGTGGCACGCTCTTTACCCTCGTTGCCGCCTTCATCTATACGCGGAGGAGAGAATGATTCCGAGGTGCATCAAGGTCTTCCTTCACTGTAGGGGAAAGATCGAGAGAGTGCCCTACTTCATGGAGGTCTCCAAGGGTACGATGTACGGCGATTGCGAGGTTGTTTACTGCTACCCGAATCCATGTCGTCTCGATCCTGGAACCGAGATAGAGTTCGTTGAGAAGTGCGAATACTTCGTAGAGGAGCTCAGCAACAACGTTGCTATTCACGAGAGGTGTGGCGAGAGGGAGGACGTCTACGTATATCCGAAGAAGGTGTATAGAGAGATCGTCGAGCGCTACGCGAAGCCGATGATATCGGGGGAGGCTCCCGATAACGTAGGTCTTCTCCTCCTCGGTGCTCCGGGAACCGGTAAATCGGAGCTCGCTAGGCTCGTAGCGAAGATCGTTGGTATCCCGCACTTCCAGATACGTCCCGAC
This sequence comes from Desulfurococcales archaeon, assembly GCA_027066265.1. GTDB lineage: Archaea > Thermoproteota > Thermoprotei_A > Sulfolobales > Ignisphaeraceae > JAADCV01. Next base: position 2,275 of record JAMOOB010000476.1, on the reverse strand, counting down.
GTGGTTCTGAAGAAGTACGTTGGCGAATCGGAGCAGGCGATCAAGAGTATTCTGGAGAGCGCTAAGCGTAGCGAGCCATCGATAGTGATCATAGACGACGCCGAGTGGTTGCTCAGCGCGCGAAAGCTCGCTTCCGAAGCGGAGCGTCACTGGGTTCTGCTCAACATCCAGAACATCCTGTTCGACTACCTGCAGAAGTTCTACAACCAGAAGCGTAGGATCCTCTTCATCGCTAGCAGCAACGTTAAGCAGAGCGAGCTCGATCCCGCGTTCCTGAGGTACGGACGCTTCGGCGATCCGATCTACGTACCGCTACCCGATATCGAGGCTGTGGAGTACGTGATGAGGTTCTACCTAGGCGATAGGAAGGATATCAAGGATCTCGCTAGGAGGTGCGTCAACAGCGGTCTATCGATGGCTGACGTCATGCAGGTGATCAGGGAGATTAAGAAGGGGAGGAGCTTCGAGATAAAGCCTAGGCATGGAAGGGGCTACGCGAGGATCTTCGTGGATCCGATGCCGGAGTTCGAGAGGGTGTTCGAGCTGGTACCTCGGGAGAGCCTATCGAAGCCGTCGAGGTTCTGGATACCCTACAGGAAGGACGTTGCCGTAGCGATCTCTCTCCAGATCGTTGCTTCGGCTAACAGGTCGTCGATATTCATCAACGATCCCAGGTACATAGACGAAGCCGTTCACATAGCCAACGTCTACGAGTCTCCGATAATCGTCTCCACGGAGCTCCACCAAGACGTGCAGAAGTATCTAGACGACAACGCGACCGTACCGATCCTCCTCTGCGGAAGGCATCCGCCAGCGATAGACGCGTTCGCGTTTCCGAGCCTCCGCGACCTGATCCACTACGTCGGTCTCAAGCCCGTTATATGCGCCGTGCTCAGGTACCGCAACATCGATGTCGATAGCTCGATGCTTAGAAAGATAGAGAACAAAGCCAAGACCCTCACCGACGACAGCCTAGAGAAGCTCCTCACGAGCATCGCGAGGCTCGGAGTAGTAAGCGAAAAGTTGCTGGACTACATACGCTGATCATCTCCACAGCTGTGGACACGAGCGTATCCCGTACGAGGACTATATATTCTTCCTATGCTTCATCGTTTTTCGGTGAGGTAAGTGGATCTAGTCGCGATGATCGATAGGCTCGACGAGTTGCTCAAGAACAAGGATTACGTAGGTGTGGTCGAGTTCCTTCTTTCGCTCAGCGATGAGGATAGGAAGAAGCTTCTAGATGTTCTCAGGAGCAACAACGTTGACGTGGATGGGTTGCTGAAGTACTGTCTCTACGTGTATGCCAAGCATTGGTTCGCAGAGAAGCAGAGGAAGAACCTCGATGAGCTCGTCGAGATAGCTAACAAGGTCTGTGGTGGCAAAGCGTCGCGCGAAGTACTCGAGGTGGTTATCGATACCGCTCTAACCAACTGGTACAACACGATGATCGGCAACCCAACGCTGGACGAAGCTCTGTCGTTCGTATCCTACCTAGAGAAGTATGGTGAGTACCTAGCGGAGGATAGACGTAGAGAGTTCTACGAAAACGTTGCTAAGGTACTGATCAACGTCTGCGACGATGCAATCATGGAGGGTAGGTACGACGATGCTAAGAGAGCTCTCGACGTGTTGAAGAAGGTGGTTGCGGTTCTCGGAAGCGAAGCGCTTTCGAAGGATCTGGAGAAGCTCGAAGCTAAGTACGAGGTTCTCTCAGATTCGAAGCTCAGGGAGTTTATCGAGGCTGAGAATAGGAAGGATTACGTCAAGGCTCTGAACATACTTCGATCGCTAAGCAAGGAGCAACTAGAGAAGCTTCGTCGCTTCCTAGAGCTTCAGAACAAGAACCTCGACGAGCTCGTCAAGGCGCTGGAGTGGAACGCTTTCGTAGAGCTGACCAGGAACGCAACGAGCGTAGAGCAAGTAATAGAGGTCGCCAGGAAGGTTTTCGGAGCTCTTCCGAAGCAAGTCGAGGATCTTGCTCTACTTGCCAGGCTTCGGGAGCTGATCAAGGAAGGTAGGTATGGAGAAGCGTTGAAGCTAATCGATGAGGCGAAGAACGATGACGTCAAGAGGATGATCCTCGGAGTAGTGATTGCATCGGCTCCGCCGGAAACGCTGGAGAAGCTCATGCCGAAGATCATCGACTATGCTAGGAGGCTGGGAATGCAAGACGTAGTGGAGATCGGTACCAGGGTAAACGAGTATACGAGCGCCACAGCTGTGGTAATCGACCTCGTAAGGAAGGAGCTCGCAAACAAGCTCAGCGAAGGCA
>JAMOOB010000475.1 GCA_027066265.1 Desulfurococcales archaeon | reverse complement strand
GATAATACCGATCCTAGGATTCTCTATGTATTGTTTCGCTTCCTCCCACCATCCAGGCTGGAGAACCACGTCGTCGTCTACGAACATCAGCCACTCATCGCTAGTGTTCTCGAAGAAGATGTCTATCGCTGTCTGCCTCGCGGTTGCTCTCGTAGGTCGATGAAAGCCGTAGAGCCTAGAGCGACTAACAATGATCTCCTTGTCGTGCTCCTCACACCATCTCTTAACGAAATTTGGTGTCTCGTCAGTTGAATCGTCTACGAGAATGAATGTCTTGTACGGAATCTGAAGCGTTGAATCGAGAACGTCTCTCAACCTTATCACAGATCTCTTGGATGCAAGCTTAGTCAGGGAGTTCCGCGTAATCATGGATACGACGACCAAGGTATCACCGCTCAATGTAGGTAGGAGCTCAAAAGGTAGAAAAGGACGGAGTTTCGTAGCCACAGCTGTGGACAAGATACGGTGGAACGCGGAAACAAAAGCTGGAGCAATAAGCCGGGATCCTCTACGCTTTCACGGTTTCTCCTAGCACTAGTTTCTCTAGTTCGCGGTACTTCTTCTGTTTCAATAGCTTTTTCATCTTCTTGTAGAGCTCCCGTGCATCCGGCGTGTCGATCCCCGGTATGTCTCCTCTGCTCCTCGATAGTATCCATGCTACTATGTTGCGCACTCCATGGAGTGAGCGTTGCGGTATGTCTGCGGCTATCGACTGTATGTTGACTAGGATCCTAGCTAGGAGGAGTACGCGTTTCTCTGCTTCGCTAAGCTTCCTCGGGCTCTTGGATATAGCTTTCCTGAAGAGCTCTGCTAGCCTCGGCGAGATCTCTTCTATTCTCTTAGTTAGATCCTCCAGCGTCATTTCCGTCAACCACTTCCCACGCCTAGACTTCTTCGCGCTCGTCGTGGTCTTCTCGGTCTCGGTAGCACGTCTCTCTTCCTTCTTTTCTTCCGGTTTCTTCACCTCGCCTCTCTGCAACCGTTCGGCGAGCCTCTTCATCACTTCCTGCGGAGCGATGGATTCTATCA
>JAMOOB010000474.1 GCA_027066265.1 Desulfurococcales archaeon | reverse complement strand
CTAGCCCTTGCGTGAGCGCGCGCTAGCTCTCCCCTAGCTAGAGCCGCAAGTAGGTTTAGCTCTCCAGCTAGCACCGTAGCCGCTACGATCTCCGCGAACTTCTTAGCATTTACACCTGGGGGATTGCCCGAGCCGGCGACGCCCATGATAGATAGGGCTTCTCTCTGAGTAGGTAGCCACGTACCGCCTCCTACTGTACCCACTTCGAGGCTCGGTAGGGTTACAGCGATGTACAACGAATCGCCTCGCAACTCGGTTACAGTCCATCCTAAGCTGCTTTCAACTACTTGCGCAACGTCTTGCCCCGTAGCTATGAATATAGCCGCTATTATGTTAGCGAAATGAGCGTTGAAAGCTAGGCTACCGGCGTAAGAAGACCCGAACCAGTTCTTCTCGATGTTGACCTCGTGAACCTTACGAGGCTCTACCCTGAACACCTTCTCCAAGACGTCCTTGGGTAGGACGGCTTCCGCTACGACGGTCTTGCCCCTACCTAGTAGAGCATTTATGTGTGCAGGCTTCTTGTCTACGCACATGTTGCCGCTTAGAGCTACTAAGGTTAATTCACCAGGGTAATGCTCAAGGATGTATCTACAAGCCGCATCCGTAGCTATGGTAGCCATGTTCATGCCCATAGCGTCTCCGGTAGTGTAAACGAATCTTAGCCAAACGAGGTTGCCCATGACGTAGGGTTCCACTCTAACCAGCTTTCCATGCCTTGTCGTTGACTCAGCAGCTTTCTTAATCTCATCGAATCGTTCATCGATCCACGATACGAACCTTAGGGCATCTTCAACGCTTGGGAGCCTAAATAGAGGAGCCCTAGTCATTCCATCCCTAACGATTCTACATCTAGCTCCTCCAGCTAGGGTTATGGCCTTGGCCCCCCTATTGACTCCAGCTACGAGAGCTCCTTCGGTAGTAGCCATGGGTACGTAGAACTCTCCCTTAGCGTACTCGCCCACCACCTTGAGCGGGCCCACGACTGCTAGGGGTACTTGTACAGCCCCTATAGCGTTCTCGATGTTC
>JAMOOB010000473.1 GCA_027066265.1 Desulfurococcales archaeon | reverse complement strand
TATCGGATCCTCTCTAAACTTTCGTATCGTAAACGTTGAGCCAACCGTAGAGACCTCTCGCTTGAACGTAGCTGCAAGCCTATGCCCTCCCGGAAGGATTGCGTCGAGTATGGGGAAAGCTACCGAGATGTGTTTACCGGCTTTGTGAGCTAGCTTAACAACGAACGAATCGAGCTCGTCCTCGTCGTTGAACACGATGTTTGTAGGAACGTACTCGTACCTACGGTGCCATACATACACGGGCTTCCCAACGCCGTCGCACGAAATGTCCTCGATGTTTGGATCCCTCATCAATGGATCTATGGGTCCGAAACCAATGGTTTCGCGCTCAACGTAGTACAGAATCTTTGCCCACGAGATTCCGGGCGTTCTACCCAACCTAATCCTGTACTTCAACACTATGCTACGCGCTTGAGCACGGAAGTAGTCGTATACATCGACCTTGGGCGGCGGCGGTCTAAGGCTCCAGTAAAGCATGTCAAGAACATCGTTAAGGATCTTCTCTTCCTCTGGCGATAGCGGTATCTCGTCGACGAGGTACATGATCTTCGAGGTCTTGGGATCCTCGACTATGACAGCCTTAGCCCAAGGCTCGTAGAGAGGGTACGACTCTAGCACGTTCATGTGCTTAGCTTTGATGAGCCAGGCCACGGATGCGGACAGCGGTTTAGTGAACACCTTTCTAAACTCTCGTTCTTCCTCGCGAAGCTCTTCCTCGAACTCCTTCATCGTAATCTCTTCGTCGCGACCCTTACCACGTCTTTCACGTTCTCCCTTATGTTTTTCGACTTCTCCACCGCTCTTCGCCACCTTCTTGCGTCTGAACAGCATGCCTCGCACCGAGCCTACGATATAGGTATCGGCACTACCTTAAATAGCCATCCTCGGGGAAGCCACGCATTCATAAACACACTTATCTTTAGTAGAGCTCGGTTTCGTAGGTTGAGGGCTGGAAGATGAAGGTCAAGGTTAAGCTCGGCGATAAGACCTACGAAGCAGACGTTGTAGAGCTTGGGAGCGGTACCTACAA
>JAMOOB010000472.1 GCA_027066265.1 Desulfurococcales archaeon | reverse complement strand
CGGCTACCTTCAACGGTACCCGTGTATACCTATACCGCTTGATGACCTCGACAACCGTTGGGAACAGACATCCACTGTTCTTGAAAGGATACGCTGGATCGAGGCTCTCGTTAGAAGTGCTTAGGGATGCGATCAAGGTGCTCAATTTAGAGATCAAGGATTGGAGAGTGGTGGGGGTCGTTGAATGGGATTCGGGAGATATTTGGAGACCCTATGGAAGGTTAGTTGTTGAGCACTTGGTCTACATCTATCCGAACGATCCGTGGCCCGATATGGATCTGTTCGTCGTTAGGTGCGTAACGCGGATCGTATCGGGCAATGCACTTGGTTGGAACGATGATCCTCACTACGTGTGGTGGAACGACTACGTAGAATCCAGGTACTTGCTAACGTACTACTCCGATGTTTTCGATTTGAGGGACTACGACCCTACGTCGAGGAGCGGTGGAGGATCTATCACTGTATCCATCACTGTTCCGCCAGCTCTAGTACTTACCTGGACCTACAATGGTAACTACATCGTTAGCATCGACGACGAGAGCGATCTGGGTAGAGAAGTAGCTGGGTGGTTCCACGATATAGGTACGTGGTACTCGCCAGCAGTTCCCAACACCATTAAGATAGCTCCGGGATTCGTATTCACGGTATCTCCTCCCGTAACGGCTACGCAGAGATGGGTGATATCCGGTGGTTGGAGAGCCGCTGCTGCGAACCCAACCTGTCCACCGAAGTTCTTTAGGGGTACGGTTGTGATCGACGTAACGTTCCTGTACAGCTAGACGAAGATCTACGAAGAGCGTAGCAACAGTATCTCGGTTTTCTCCAAGCGACCCGTTCTAGGATCGATTTTGAGGTCGAGAGCTTCGAGCGTTAGTGTTCCTACAACTACGTGGGGAAGGTTCTTGAGAACCACGGCTCTCTCAATCGTTCTATCGCCCTCCAACTCGATCTCGACGTAGGCTAGCCACGCTTTCACGACGCCGGTAGCCGTCACGACCTCGACATCGCGTAGCTTCTCGAGCTGAAGCTTCTCC
>JAMOOB010000471.1 GCA_027066265.1 Desulfurococcales archaeon | reverse complement strand
CAGAAGGGCGTAGCCATCGTAGCCCTGCATAACGATAGCATCGAAAGTATCGCCATCGATAACCCTAGTCACTCGAACAACGGCATCTATCTCGAAGGTCGAACCACGAATATCGACGCCATCTAGACAATTCGAGAGGAATACCGTAGCTACGAGTATAACCAGCGCAACGAGCTTCAAAGCAGTACTGACTCTAGCCATTTTCCGAAGCCCGTTACCTACATCTAGTACCATCATCAGATAAGTCTTGCAGTAATCATCGGAGGAATCATCTTACGAAGCTTTCGTCGAACCTCTGCTACGTGGCTATCGAAGGGTAGCTGAAGCGTTTACGGGATCACGTTGATCTCCTTAATCATCCTGAAATCTTCGTCGAAGGTAGCTATAGCTCTTGCTCCGATCCTCAGCGCTACGGCTACGTGGATAGCATCTGCTGGGAGTAGACCGTATCTCTCAACTATGGCGATAGCGTTGCGCCAATCATCGTACGTCACATACTCTACCCTAAGCCCTTTTCTAAGCATGTACTCGACGTAGTTATAGAACGTTCTAAGGATCTTGACGCATTCGTTCCTAACCTTCTCATCCAGCTTCAACGCTTCCCTAATCCTCCACACATTCTTCGTATCGAGAAGCTCGCTAGCCTTAGCATAGACAAGCTTGAACGAGATCTCTTCGAGAACCATAGGAGTAACGTATCCCAGAACCTTGCTCTCCTCAACCATTTCAAGAATCTCCTGAGCCTTGTCGGCACCGGGTTCGTCTAGCAAAAGCTTTAGGAAGATGGAGGAGTCTATGAAGATCTTCATCTAGACACCAGGTAGATCTCGTCAAGTTCTTTCAGTGTTAACCTACTCCTAACCAAACCCCTCATCCTAGAGGTCATCGATTCCTTCATGGTGCTAGCTATGAACATCTCCATAGCTTTCCTAATAGCTTCGCTTCTACTCATACCCAGAGCCCTAGCAACCTTGGTAAACCTATCGAGAAGATCCTTATCGATCCGAATATACACGCCTACGGACCCCATATAT
>JAMOOB010000470.1 GCA_027066265.1 Desulfurococcales archaeon | reverse complement strand
GACCCCACCCGAAGCCTGGCAAGGGCAAGCAGGTTCAAAACCCTTTCTCATCATCCACATCTTTGGGTGAAGTACATGATACTAGTGTTCGAGGGATCGATAGCTTCGTGGGGCAAGAGAGGGTTCGCCATCTACATCCCTAGGCATCTGGAGGGCTACGCATCCCAGCTCCATGGTAAGAGGGTTCTCGTGATCGTCATCCCTCTAGAGATGCACGAGCTCCTCAAACCCTTGGAAGAGCTTAGGAAGGAGATAGATGCTCTTCGTAGAGAGGTCGAAGAGCTTAGGAAGAGGATCGAGGGTGGTCAACGATAAGCGATCTGATCGTAGCTATCGATCTGAGCGAGGACGGACCCAGAGTAATCGCCTTGGTAGGCACCAAGGAACACGTTCTGAAGAGCGGTAGGTTCCTCAAAGCAGCTAAGTGGTTAAAGCACTTCAGAGAGATCGGTTCCGATAGGAAGAGCTCCTACCTCTCAACGTTTCCCAAGAGATTCGAGAAACTCAAACCATTCCTAGACATCGTTAGAATCCGTCTAGATCCTCGCGCTACGCAAAGAATCGTCGAGGAGCTCGAACCCCTGGTCGTGATCGTGGACGACAAGCTCTACAACGAGATTCAGCACTCCAGAAAGGTGAAGGAGAGCAGAGTGAAGGAGAGGCATAGAAAGACGCTCACGCTGATAGCCGACAACCTAGCCAACTACTTCAGGACGCTGCTGAAGAACGAACCTAAGAGATTCGGAGAAGAGCTTAGGAGATTCGAGAAGTAGAGGAGAACCGCCGCGTCACGGCAAACCCCGCGGGTCATCCCCCAACCGGTACCGCGGAGCGCCACTCCGCGGCGGTCGAACCTTCCGAGCCCCTCCATTTCCGTCCATTTTCGTTCTACTTTGTTTGTCTCCGTACACATTGTTCCCGCAGGGGTTTATAAGGCGTCGAGGCATCCAGGACAACAAGCTCTCGAACTCGATCGCTTACGAGCCTAAGATATCCGAAGATGCCCCGAAACCTAGATACCTCGACAACTTATTCA
>JAMOOB010000469.1 GCA_027066265.1 Desulfurococcales archaeon | reverse complement strand
GCGAGAGGGAGCTTCATCAACGTGCAGGGGATGGAGAGCGGGATCATGGTGAGCGTGGGCTTGACTGCGGCTAGGTTCGGCGTTCCAGAGGATTACGAGATAGTGTTCAGCGATGGTAGCGGATGGATAAAGCATCGCGCCTTCATGTACTGCGGTCTACAGATCAACGAGCCGGACATCGTTGCGGTGGTACCGGAGGAGAAGCGTATCTACATAGGTAGCGAGAAGGAGGCACCGCCGTGGGCTAGGGTAGAGGTGGAGGAGCTCTAGCTGTAGCACCTACTACGCAAAGGAGATGCGATTAGTACGTGTATATGACTAGGAGAGCGAGGTGAGGATTCGGATGGCTAGGTGGAGCCTTATCGAGGATCCAACGGTGAGGGTATTGCTCAAGGACTTCGCCGAGTTCTGTAAGAGGATCGGTGGGGAGCTCTCTACGACTGTGAGCAAGGGGTTGGCTACGGTTTCGTGCATCGTTCCATCCAGATCGGTGAGCGTTACGCTGAGTAGGAGGGAGAGGTTGGCATCGATCTCGGTATCTGTCGGTGGAGAGAAGTTCGAGGGTTACATAGCTCTGCATCCAAGCGAAGAGATCGTGCTTGAAGTGCCTAGTGGTGGTACGAGCTTCTTGTCATCTCTGGATCACGAATACATACACGTGCGTAAAAGCGATGCTTCGGCGATAATGTTGACGTACGAGAAGAGGGAAGGTATGGAGAAGCTGACCATCGTAGCGATTTAGCGATAAATAGCGAGCGGGAGAGCGAGTACTGTGGTGAAAGCATGCTTAGGTTTGTCAAGAGGTTGCTTGGTCAGGTCTACGAGGAGGTTAGGTACTTCGAGATGCCTGGTAGGCTGGAGGTTGGTAGAAGGATGGAGATGCTCGAGCGCTTCAAGGAGTTCTGCGAGAGGATTGGTGGCGTTCTGCGGAGGGAGAAGGAGTTCGTAGCTACGTGCGTGCTTCCCAGGAGGATGCATATGCGCGTCACGGCTCTGAAATCGTTCGATGGAAGAGTTAGGGGAGAGATCGTTGCTGA
>JAMOOB010000468.1 GCA_027066265.1 Desulfurococcales archaeon | reverse complement strand
ATGGAAAGCCTCTACTCACGGAGTTGCTCAAGCTGGATTTCGTAAAGGGCGCATCAATATACGTTGTTCTTCGAGATGACGAAGATAATCGTAGGTTCGTAGAAGAGTTTTCGAAACAGCTCCACAGCATTGATGCATCTATAGGGGTCTACATGGTGAGGAACCTGCATGCAAAGCTATATGCATCCATACCAGCGTTGATAACCTCGGCAAATCTATTGCTTACAAGCATTGAGTGGAACTACGAGGTAGGGGTCTACTACACGGTTGCACCCAGACCCGTTGTCGAGCTCGTCGACACGATACTATCGGCTGCTAGAAGAGTGCTTTGATAGATTCTTTCCTCGCTTAGCCCGATGAGCTCACATATCCCAACCTTACGCTTCCCTAGTAGGAATGGTTTACCTTTCACAACCTTCTTCTCAGTCTCAACAATCTTCCTAAACCAATGCGGGTAATACTTCGCTAGCCTACGGTAGTACTCTCTGCTAACTATGAATGGACAGTAGACACAGTTACCGCTCTCACCAAGCTTTTCGTACAGCGGGTTGATCTCGAGCTCGTTCTCCTCGATATACCTAGCAACGAACTCATCGCTCCAATGAACTATGGGTCTAACAACAGTTGTTCTCCAAGACGATCTATACGCATATCCATCGCGCAGGAAGTAAGTTCTTCTCCTAGCACTATCGCTAGCCTTCACACCGACGAGAACAACATTAACGTTCTTCTCTCGGAAGAAGAATTCTATCGGTCTACGCTTGAACTCCGTCATGCACCACTTCCTCCTAGGACCAGGCCAACCCCATTTCGAAACCCTTTCGTAGAACTCCATATCCTCTCTCTTGAGATGCACAAGCTTAACCCCAAGCCTATTACAGATCTTGTATACGTAGCTCACGTTCTCTTCGTGAGTATTCCCATTCACTTCAACGTATAGAGCCCTAACATCATCGAATACCTGAAGCGCTAGATGGAGAACTACGAGACTATCACGACCACCACTAAACATAACGTAGATAGGGTCATTCACACTC
>JAMOOB010000467.1 GCA_027066265.1 Desulfurococcales archaeon | reverse complement strand
GGCTGTAGAGAGCTGCTGCCACCGGATCGTGGAGAGCCATGACTGCGCACTCGATCCTTCCCTCCTCAACCAACCTCTTCACTAGGTTCAGAACCTTTACACGGTTCGATACGTCTAGGTGAGCCGTAGGTTCGTCGAGTAGAAGGATCTTCGCACCCTGAACCAAGCATCGAGCTATCAACACGAGCTGGAACTGACCACCGCTAACTTCGTAGATACCTCGATCCGCGAGATCCTCGATCCCTAGGATCCTCAGTACTTCGAGTGCATGCTCTACCTCTCTCCTCGAGGGCGTGGATAGCGGACCGTGGTGAGGTGCTCGCCCCATCAATACGAAGTCGAGAACGCGGTAGTTGAAGGGTGGGGAAGAGGTTTGGGGTACGTAGCTCAACAACTTTGCGAGTTCCCTAGTTCGGTACTCCTCGATGCGTTTACCATCGATGTAGATCGCTCCCCTAGGTCTCAACGCTCGTAGTAAGCATCGTAGCAACGTAGTTTTGCCAGCTCCGTTGGGACCCAGCAACGCAAGTACTTCTCCTCTACGAATCTCGAGATCTACGTTCTCCAGAACCGGGTTCCTACCATCGTAGCTGTAGCGAAGGTTCTCTACCTTTATCAATGCCAAACCTTTCCACCCCTCCTAAGGAGCGCTACGAGCATGGGCACCCCCATGAGCGTGGTCAGCACGTTCATCGGTACCACCTCGGTTGTTAGACACCTAGCAAGATCGTCGCACAGAACCATGAAGCCGCCACCCACGAATATCGAGTAGAGCACGACCTTCCTAGCCTCTGCACCCGTTGCAAGCCTAACGATGTGGGGTACGATGAGCCCTACCCACCCTATGATACCCGTGTAGCACACGGTCGACGCCGTGAGTACGGCGCAGATCGAAGCTATCAAGAGCCTCTCCCTAGCCGGGTCGATGCCTAGGGAACGAGCTTCCTCATCGCTTAGCGAAAGGATGTTGAGTCTCCAACCCATGGCAACGAGAATCGCAGTGAGGGGTAGCACGATCGTCGCCATCCTAGCCACCGTACCCCAG
>JAMOOB010000466.1 GCA_027066265.1 Desulfurococcales archaeon | reverse complement strand
ATCGATGAGCGTCCTAGCAATGATGTCTAGAGCTTGCTGGCTTCCCGTGGTCACCATTATGTTGTCGATCTCGGTCTTTATCCCTCGGTTCCGGTACAGGAAGTCTTGCAACTCTTTTCTGTAGAGTGTAACACCCTTCGTAGGTGCGTACTGCAACGCGCTCGAGCCAAGCTCCTTGATAACGCTCTGAGCGATTTCGGCAAGCTGATCTACTGGAAACGTCTGTGGATCCGGCAAGCCTCCAGCAAAGCTAATGATCTTCCTACCCTCGACGAGCTTTAGGAGCTCTCTAATCTCCGAAGCCTTCATGTACTGCGTATCGGAGGAGAGAAACCGTGCATAATCGACCACGAGCGTCCCTACCATGTACTCGCTTAGCATAGATATAAACCTTGGTGGTGCAGTGTATGAGCCATGGACGTGAGCTGTATAAGCGGTTGGTAACCAGGTTCTGCGGCTGTATAGAGCTGCAAGAATCTTCGGAGATCCTGATTGAGCAAGGAAATGTACTGATAAAGACGTTTGCAGTGCTCTTCACATTCGTCGACCGTGCAGTACTGCATTGTAGAGCTCTATGCACAACGCTTAGCGGAACGCTGGGAACGAGTGCCATGGGTAGGGTTCTAGCTAGGGGGATAGGCGTCGACGAACCGATCGAGGGTAGGATGGTGGTCGTAGACCCTACGTGCCCTGGTCTACGACCCATCGAAAGCGATGGGTGTGCATCCGAGCTACTGATCGTACCTCGCAACTGTATAGAGTTCGTGCCCCCAGCACGTGGTAGAGACCCTCTTACGCTTCTCGCTAAGAATCTATCGGTAGATCGTGGAGTGCTAGAGCTTCTGGAAGGCGTAGACCTCCTCGTGGTAGGCGAAGACCTTTCGCTGATCACCGTAGCCATGCATGGGGCTAGGAACGCTGCTAGGATGTGTACGGTGCCTAAACACGTTCTGTGGCCCGACGTAGTGGTAGGAGAACACGTATCGTTGCTAGATTCCTCGCGTAAGTTCGACGTCGTTTACGTAGCTACCTCGGATCCCTACGTTGCA
>JAMOOB010000465.1 GCA_027066265.1 Desulfurococcales archaeon | reverse complement strand
GAGCAATGCTTCGAAGAACTCCACTACTCCGAGGAGTTTCCTCGGGCATCGAAGCTCGATCTCGAGAAGAAACTCATCTAGAGCACGAGCTACTCGTTCCTCTACCAAGCGAAGATCTTCGAGTTTCTGAACCCCTATCCCAGCGAAGGAACGTTCTACGAGAGATCTAAGCTCATCCCAAGCATTTCGCTCGATAGCGCTAGCAGCACGTTCTTCGTCTACGAAGCGATGCTCGAAGATTCGGAGCATAGCCATGAACTGGTGTATCCCTACCTCGCTTACCGTGCTCATCGAGATTCCTACCCGAAGAGTTCTCGTGCTATCTGAGATGCACGAGTTCTTAGGTATGTATCGAGTCTAGCTTCGTAGCTATTATCGATCCTAACCAAACCATCGCCGCTCTCAACGATTACGCCTCCAACGATGTCCGTAGGAACGATCTCGATGACACGACTCTCTACACCTAGCTCTCTAACCACGTTCTCAACCTCTCTAACATCCCTCTTCGAAACGTAGATCCTTACCGATCCCTGAACAGCACCGCTAGCAAGAACTTCCTGCAACAGCTTCCTCAAGGATTCTCTCCTCATCGTTACGGGAAGCGTACTAAGCTCTTCAAGAACCCTCTTCCTAAGCTCTTCGAGAACCTCGTTCTTAGCCTTGGCAACGATGTGCCTAGCCCTAATCTTGGCTTCGGAGATCCTCGCTTCATACCCAACCTCCTCGAGAACTCTCTTCCTAGCTTCAGCGATCTCCTCCTCCTTCCTACGCTTCGCTTCCTCGATGATCTGCTTAGCACGTTCCTCTGCATCCTTAACGATCCTCTCCGCTTCATTCCTAGCCTGCTCTAGTATGGCTTCTCGTAAGCGTTCTATCTCCGACATGGTTCGCTAACCCACCCACGTGAATAGCGCAACGATTCCGAACGCCATTCCTAGGATTCCGAAGAGCTCGATGTAGACCGCAAGTATCATACCCATTCCAGCGATAGCTCCACGAGTCTTGATAAGCATCGTTATGGCAGATCTACACACCTGTCCCTGGTACCAAGCAGAGAACAGCTCGATGAGTCCGACGACGAGTCCTAGGGCTAGTACTAGGAATCCTACGGAGGGAGTGATCTTCTCGATAGGTATCGCGCTAAGCCTTAGCAACGCTAGGAACATGAAGATGAATCCGTAGAACGTCTGGGTCATGGGAAGCGCTGCAAGCATCATGACTCTACCTCGCTGCGTTGGATCCTCAGCAACTACGGCTAGACCAGCGCTAGCAGCAGCGGCGGTACCGAGCGAGGAGCCGATGGCTCCCAGCAAAGCTAGTGGTGGTCCAGCGTAGGCAGCGGCTACTGCAAGACTCTGCAGAAACTCGTCCATGAGATTCACCGCTAGAGCATCGAGCCCTAGAAAGATAAAAGTTTTGCGTGTTTACGCAGCCAAGAAGTTAGCTACGAGCATAGCACGGGGGGTTCTCAGCGAAGGGCCAGATCATCACGTCGTCAGACGATCGTCAGATCATCATCGTGTTCTCGCTAAGGCTCCTCTCCCTGTTCTATAGAGCTACAGATCTCGAGAATCTTCTCGGTAGAGAACACGAGCTGCGAAAGCCTTTCATCCTCATCGTTCTCAACGATCCGTTCGCATCCAAGAACCTCTGCAACTCTCTCCAACCCTCTACAACGCTTCACGTAGCTGTACGCATCCATGAACCTAGGGAAGTTCTCGGACGATGTGTAGTACCTAAACAATCCGTAGAACTCTAGCTTGAGGAAGGGTTGCTCCGATAACCTTAGCATCGTAGAGATTCTCTTACAGCTAACGGCTAGGTAGTTCAGAAGCGCTTCCCTCAATAGCTGTTCGGCTTCCTCAATCAGCTCATCGCGACACTCGTTACTCATCGAAGCTACGCCCCGTAGCCTAGGCGTTGCAGTGGTATAACAACGCTTGGCTTGCAACGCAAAGACTTGAGAGCACGCTACGGTGTAGACGTGAATTGCTCTGCATTGCTACTGGGTACAGTTCGTAGCTTCGAACCATTCTCTACACGCAATAGCTCCGTAAGGACATACCTCAACGCATTTACCACACCTACAACACTTCTCGAGATCTACCTTGACGTAGTTATCGACGTCGAGGAAAAGTGCTTGGTGAGGACATCTACGTACGCATGAAAGACAACGATTGCAGAAACGGTGAAGGATTTGTGGTGTACAAAAAGCGTTAGCTCTTGAGTCTTTCTTCAACGTACTTCCTAGCCTTCAGATACTTGTAGATCGCAGCCATAGCTGAAGCAGCTCGTTCTGGCGTTGGGTACGCTGGTATCCTCTCCTTGGTTAGTAGCTGGATTCCTTCGTAAGCCTCCTTACCACCGATCAGCGATACCGTCATCGGCTTCCTGACTCCGGCATCCTTCACAGCGTCGATGATCGCCTTGGCAACGTCTACTGGGTGCGTGATTGCGGTGTGGCAGTAGAGCACGATTATCGAATGTACTTCGGGATCCTTCAGAGCGGCGTACACAGCCTTGTAGTACCAGTCTACCGGAGCCATACCGGTGATATCTATCGGGTTGGCTAGGGATGCGAAGGGTGGTACGAACTTCTTAACCTCCTCGACGAGGTACTTCGGAGGCTCCTTTAGGTAGATACCGTTGTCTGCCAAGGTATCGGTTGTCTGAACACCGGCACCACCACCGTTAGTTATCACGACGAGGTTCTCTCCCTCGGGTAGCGGGTTCCAGGATAGTGCTTTGACCCAGTCGAAGGCTTCCTCAACGCTCCTAGCCATGAGCACGCCCGCCTGCTTGAATGCTGCTTCGTAGATCGCTACGTTGCCAGCGAGCGAACCCGTGTGGCTAGCAGCTGCACGTGCACCGACCTCGGTACGACCGGCCTTGATCGCTATCACGGGCTTCTTCAGCGTAGTCTTCGCTGCTGCTTCGATGAATCGCTTACCATCCTTCGCACCCTCCATGTAGATCAGGACGACGCTCGTGTTCGGATCCTCTGCGAAGAATTCTAGGAAGTCTGCATCGTCTAGATCGCTCTTGTTGCCGATGCTGATGATTGCGGAGATCCCTATGCCTTCGAGGATGGTCATGCCCATCAACGCGATTCCTAGAGCACCGCTCTGCGAAATGAATGCGACGTTGCCGGGAATCACGTCTCTAGGACCGAAGGTAGCGTTGATCTTGCTCGGGGTATAGACGTAGCCGAAGATGTTGGGTCCTAGAACTCTCATACCGTACTTGTGAGCTCTCCTAACGAGCTCCTCCTCGAGCTCTACGTTGCCAACCTCCTTGAAGCCCGAAGCTATGACTACGGCGAACTTGGCGCCAGCCTTACCAGCATCGTCGATGACGTCCAGCACCTTCTGTGCCGGTACCGAGACCACTACAACGTCGACGGGCTCTGGAATCGAGGAGACGCTTGGATAGCACTTCAGACCCAGTATCTCGTTAGCGTTGGGGTTCACCGGGTATATCCTTCCCTGGAACCCGAACTCCTTCAAGTTCTTGACGATGGTGTACCCAATCTTGCCGGGCTGTCTCGAAGCACCTACGACAGCGATAGCGTTGGGGTAGAACAGCTTCGTTAGATCCGCCATGCGGGATCACCTCAGTATGATCCTAGCGTCGGCAATTTTAGCTCCGCGACCCTTCTCGTAGAGCATGACCGGGTTCAGATCGATGTCCTGAACATCTTCGAGCTCTAGCATCAGCTTCGAGGTCTTGACGATGATATCCTTGACAGCCTCTAGATCTCTCGGAGGTTCACCTCTGTAACCTTCCAGAATCCTATAGGCTCGTATCTCCCTAATCATCTCCTCTGCATCGATGGATTTGATTGGAGCGATCCTAAAGCTAACGTCTTTCAGAACCTCTACGAAGATTCCACCGAGACCGAACATGATGACGGGTCCGAAGGTTGGGTCCCTCGTTCCTCCAACGATCACCTCGAGTCCGTAGGGCACCATCTCCTGCACAAGAATACCAGCAATTCTTGCGTTGGGTGCTCTAGCCTTGACGTTCTCCATGATCTTGCGGTACGCTTCCCTAACATCCTTATCGCTCGTTAGGTTCAGTATCACGCCACCAACATCGCTCTTGTGAGCTATGTCGGGGCTCACGATCTTGAGAACCACGGGGTACCCAACCTTGTTAGCGATCTCGACGGCTTCGTCCTCGTTCGTCGCTAGACCGTGCTTAGGTACGGGAAGACCGAAGTGTGCACAGATTGCGTAGACTTCGTGTTCCAGAAGCTTCCTACGGTTCTCTTCCCTAGCGCGAGCAATGATCTCCTTCACATCCATGAGAGTTCCCCAGCATCGCTCGCTACGAACAAGCCTAAAATTTTTCTCGTTCGAACCTCTTCACGGTGATGAAACGCTTTAACTGATTCGTGACGAAGTCAGCACCCTCTGAAGCTCAGAGAGTGCAAGGTTCATCACTGTTCAGGGGGCTCAGGCACTCATCACAGCTTCTCCAGCTCTTTCTCCACTTTCTCTAGGTACCTAGAGAGCCTATCGATGATATCGCGAATCATCTTAGCGTGCTCCTCAAGGATTTCGCGAGCCGGTTTCCTAATCCTCAACTCTCTAAGTTTGTCTCTCAGAATCTCGTGGTACTGAACCACTCGATACAGCATGTCTAGCACGAGATCGTTTATCGCAGCAAGGTACTGAAAGCCTTTCTCCGTAACGACGTACTTCACCCTACGCACCTTGCCACGGTACTCCTCCCGAGCCTCTAGAAGACCTTCCTCAACCATCTTGCTCAACACGTTGTATACGTAGCTATGCGAAGGTCTCCACAAACCGCCGGAAAGGTTCTCCAACTCCTTGAGGATCTCGTACCCATGCATCTCTCCCCTAACCGCTAAGAGTACGAGTACCAGTAGCTTTGTAGGCATGGTGAAGGCTTCGCGAACAGCTTTCCTAAGCACATCCTCGGAAACTTCAATGCTTTCGCTCGTCATCCCACACCTCGACCAAGATAGCTATCTCCGGCTAGCTAGATAGGCTTATAACACCCTTCCTCTCCGAGGCGTTCCGCGGACAGACACGTCTGGGTGAGACATGTTGGGGCTTGCAAGCTTCGTAGCTAAGCATCCAAAGACCGTGCTGGCTCTATGGATCGTAGCGATCGTGTTGCTAGCACCATTCGCAGCACAACTCGATAAGGTACTGAAGTTCAGGGAGACGGAATTCATTCCAAGCACTTGCGAATCCTACAGAGCTCAGAAACTGTTGGAGAAGTACTTCGCGGACAAGTTCAACGAAAGCAGATACGCGTACCTAGTACTCGACGGTATCGATATAAACGCTAGCGCTACCAGGGAAGCGTACCACGAGTTCCGCGATTGGGTTCTAAACAACTCGAGGTTCGTAGCCAACGTATCGAGCTACTACGATATCGTTGAGGAGCTTAGAGACAACGCTACGAAGTTCGCGGATGAGATGGGCAACGCGATGCTGAACATCTCTACGAGGTTGCTCAACCTATCGAAGATCGTGATCGAGGCCATGGACGAAGCCGTGGATAGACTTCGAGAGATGCCTAGATTCATCGACCTCATCGAGACAGCGATCAAGAACGTGAGCACCATCATGAATGCCACCGTCTTCGGTTTCGAAGAGCTGTGTAAGCAGATGAAGAACGCTTCCCACATGATGGTGGAACTCGATAGGGTCTACGTATCGATCTACGCAAACCTTTCGCAACTCTACGTAGCTGGGCAACGCATCTCTGAAACCATTCGAAGCATCTCGACGTATCTAGACGCACTGAACAGAACGACCGTGAAGCTACTGATAGACGTTCCCAGGATCGTGAAGCTAATCGATTCAGTCGGTGGGTACTCGAAGAAGTACCTAACGCAGCAAGATATCGCTAGGATCGTGAACGAATCCCAACGCTCTTCCCTAGGACCCGTGGATCCAAGACTCGTCGTCTTCGTCTACAACGCTACGGCTAGCTATGCA
>JAMOOB010000464.1 GCA_027066265.1 Desulfurococcales archaeon | reverse complement strand
CGATCTCATCATCAACGTCTCGCCGTGATCTAGAACTCGCCAACGTATGCAGAGATTGTTGAGAACGTAGCTGTTGAGTAGAGGAATGGTTCGTGGTGCCGCGGCCGGGATTTGAACCCGGGTCACGGGCTCGAAAGGCCCGCATACTTGACCGGGCTATACTACCGCGGCGCCGTTGTCTCTTCCGTGCTTTGGGATTTATAAGCTTTGAGTCTATATGCTCGGAGCATCGCTGTGAGTAGTTCGAGGGTTTCGCGATCGATGTACTTATCCAGCTTTAGTGTCTCTAGTGCTTTCTCGAAGCTTCCGAATCTCGTTGATAGCTCGGTTAGGGTTTCGGCGTACTCCCATGGAAACACGATCCATTTATCGGTTTTAGCTGCGTAGTAGTCCGGTATGATTATGGACCAGGGTTTGTAGAATAGCGTTGCCGTAGCGACTTCTCTAGCACCTCTAAGCATTGCTAGATCAGTAGCTACCTGAAGCGTTCTACCACTATCCGCTACGTCGTCCACTACGAGAACTCTACGATCTCTGATATCCATGGTTATGGGCTGTACGACTATGGGTCTCTCCCGAGTCTCTCCTATACCTTTGTAGAACTTGATCTCTACCGTAGCTATCGCATCGATTCCGAGAGCATCGGCAACGAGTTTCGCAACTATGTACCCTCCCCTAAGTATCGCTAGAACGACGTCGAAGCTACGCCCATCGTCAGCGATCTTCTTCGCAAGCTCGAGGCTTAGCTTAGCGAAGGTGTTCCAGTCGAGGATTAGAAACTCGGTCTCGCTCATAGCAATCCACGAGTATCGAAGCTATGCCCACCCTAAATAGTTGTTGCATTCGCGAACACCTAGAACCAACCTCTTCGAACCATCGTCGAGGATCTGTAGTACTCCCGAAACCCTAAACTTTCCACCTAGGTAAGCAGCGTGACCGTAAGCAGCATCGTAGCTAACGACCTCGAGAACTTCGTTCCCTACACGTGCTGAGAACCTCGATGGATAGGTTAGCGCCTCTGGATCCCCGGGCTCTACCTCTATCGTAAGCTCGACGCATCTAGAGCCAACGACGAGCTTACGGAGGTCTAGAGGTCTGTCCCGCGAGAACACTACCGTAACCTCCCTACCTCTATACATACCTCTACGCGGTATCGCTACGTGTACGAGCTCCGCTATACGAAGATCCACGTTGCTTAGCTTAGCAAGGTTCTCAACTACTGTACGTAGCCTAGAGCTCGGTAAGGGATCGAGAACGTTCTTCGCAACCTCTACAGCTTTCGAAACGCATCGATCTCCGTAGATAACCAGATCGATGTCGGAGATCCTAGGATTGTGGATCCCGAACATTATCGAGCCAGCGATACCTAGACACGAAAGCTCGAGACCGTGGCTACGCAAATCGTCTACGAGTTGAACAGCTAGACACTCAAGATCATCGCTACAGCTGTGAAGTACTCTTCGAAGTGCATGCCTAGGATCTACGATCCTCGCGATGCGATCCTTCGGAACGATGGGTACGTGAATCCCCATGAATGGGTCGTAGATCGTGGACTGCGAACGCGATACCTCTTCGACGTGCGTAGGGCTATACCTAGCAAGTACGCGATGATAGTAGCAGTACCGTGATCTCCACAGCGATGGAGAGGTGCTCGGAACGTACTTTAGGTAGGCAACGACGTGGTTAGGACCATGATCGCAGCCAACCGCTATGTATAGCTTCAGCTCTCGATCAACGATACCGAAGTGATCGAGTACGGTACTATCGTATACACCAATAAACAACTTAACTACCCCAGTCGCGCGTCTAGCCTTCGGTGATGAGGTGTGTCAGGACCCTTAAGAGCGTTGACTTACACCGTAGTCGTAGGAAATAGACCTCTTAGACAGTACCTCCTAGACATAGTCGTGAACTTCAACCGCGGTATAGAGGTCGTGGAGATCGTTGGGAAAGGAAAGAACATCTCTAGAGCGGTAACGCTCTACAACATGGTTCTGAACAGGTTGGGGGACAGCGTAGTTCTGGATCATGTCGAGATCGGTAGCGAACTAGATAGAAGGATGAAGAGGGTTTCCTACATAAAGATCCGGATCCGAAAAGTGTAGCTGGATCTCCATGAAGGTTCTAGGCATAGATCCCGGGACTCGTAGCTTTGATCTCGTCCTAATCGAGAGGTATCGCGTAGTCGATGAGAAGAGTGTGGATACCGAGTTCGTAGCTCGCGAACCTCGGAAGCTTCTCGAGGTTATCGAGAGTTTCGGGGATGTGGATCTCGTTGTAGCTCCTTCGGGCTACGGAGTTCCTCCCACTTTCGGAGACGAGGTTCTCGACATCGATAGGTTCAGTATCGAGGTTCTCCTACTCTCTACCTGGAACGATATCGAGGAAGGTATTGCTCGAGGAGAAGTAGGTGCGTACGTTTATCGTGTGCTTGCGCTCGTTAATAGAGAACTCGTTAAGAAGATGAACGTGTTGTTCATACCGTCCGTCATCCTCCTACCAACGGTGCCGAGATCGAGGAAACTCAACAAGGTGGATATGGGTACGGCAGATAAGCTAAGCGTTGCTATGCTAGCGCTCTACACCTACTCGAAGAAGGTTGGTAAGAGCTTCGACGAGCTGAACCTCGTCGTGGTTGAGCTTGGTTTCGGATACAACGCCGTTGTAGCGATTCAGCGAGGGCGTATCGTTGATGGGATCGGCGGTACCTCGGGTGGAATGGGGTTCCTAACGGCTGGAGCACTCGATCTCGAAATCGTTGCGGGTGCAAAGACTTGGAGAAGAACCGATGTATTCCGCGGAGGTGTCTACGAGCTTTGCAGAACCCTTGACCTAGACGAAGCTCTCGATGCCTACCAGCGAAGGGAAGAGCCTTGTGCGAGCGCTGTCGAGGCGATGATCGAAGGTGTTGTGAAGAGCGTTGCGCAGATGGCTACCGTTCTCGAACGTATCGATGCAGTTCTCCTCTCAGGTAGGTATTCTAGGAATGAAAGGCTTCGACGCATCATCGAGGGTAGGCTCGCCAAGCTAGGGATAGAACGTGTTGAACCGGTACCGCTACTCGAAGGAGCTAGGATGAGTAAGGAAGCTGCGCAGGGGTACGCAATCGTTGGTGAAGGACTTGCAGGAGGATTCTTCGAGAGCCTCGTAAAGCATGCAGAGCTCCATCGAGCGTGCGGTACGGTTGCGGACTACATTGTTCATCCAGCAGCTCAGAGCTTTCGTGAACGCGTTATACGTGCATATATGGAGAGCGTTAGAGAACCTAAGCTATGTGTGGAGAGCCTTGGCTAAGCTCGTACGCGACGAGATACCCCGGATCGTTCCGGGAAAGTACGTGGTTGTTAATCAGGATGAGAAGTGCGAGCTCTTGCGAATAAAGTTGCTGGAGGAATCCATCGAGTTCTTCAGAAGCGGATCCGTTGAAGAGCTCGTCGATGTGTACGAGGTTCTGAGAGCGTTAGCTAAATGCTTCGGTCTATCCATCGATAGGTTGGAGACGTTGGCTGATGCGAAGAGGTTTCTACGAGGCGGGTTCGAGTACGGATACGTAGCGCTCGACTAGAAACGATCGTTTTTACCTAGCTACCTAGCCTAGGAATTCGGTGATAGCCGTGGATTGCCGCGAGTTCCTGATCAGTAGAAGAAGCATTAGGAAGTTCGAACCTAAGGAGGTTCCTCTCGAACTAGTGCTGAAAGCGATAGAGATCGCGAGGTACGCACCGAGCGCTAAGAACGTTCAGCCATGGTACTTCGTCATCGTTAGGGATAGGGAGAAGATGGCTAGGCTAGCCAAGATACATCCAGGTGCTAAACCTCTCGAGAACGCTTCTCTAGCAATCGTTGTTCTCGCCGATAGCTACGCATCTCCCGTATCCTACCTAGTCGACGGTGCCATAGCCGCTACGTACCTATGGCTAGCACTGCACTGCTTAGGGCTCGGAGCGGTATGGATTCAAACACTTCGAAACATCGAGGAGGTTAGGAACGTAGTTAACGCTCCTCAGAACCTCGTACCCGTAGCAATCCTAGCCGTTGGGTACCCAGCTGAGAAGCCGGAGCCCAAGCCTAGGAAGAGCGTTGAGGAGATCACGTTCTTCGAGGAATACGGTAGGAGGAATCCATAGCTATGGCTAGCGAACTCCTCGAATCCCTCGGCATAGAGTTGGTGTGGTTCGATAGCCTCGGTGCTAAGTGTGCATGCATAGCCGTAGGTAGCGAGATGGGTAAGCTCGTGATAGATCCTGGAGCAGCAGAGATGCAGCCAAGCTACCCACTGAGTTCCGAGATGAAGCGCGTGCTTAGGAAGCGAGCCATCGAGAGAATAGAGTACGTCTCTAGGGATGCGAAGATAGTTATAATCACTCACTACCACTACGATCACCACGTGCTTCCAACGGATAACGATCTCACTAGCTGGAGGAATCTCTATGCAGGTAAGATGCTCTACATCAAGAACCCGAACAAGTACATAAACGAGAGTCAGTGGAATCGAGCAAGACAATTCCTACAACAACTACTCGAGCTATGCGGCGATGATCTGGGTAGGCATCTCGAAGAACCGTACGAACACAGCTTTCCAGACCCCGTAGACACGCTCGAGCACGCGCTCAGCAAGAGTTTCGGCGATTACGATAAGCGTAGGAAGGAACTACTCGAGAAGGGAAGGAACTGGTTCAAGAACCTAGTCGAGCTATGGGGTCGTGGACCGTGGATAAGGGAAGGAATAGAGCTACCCAGCTGTGGTTCACGAATCGAGTGGTGCGATGGAAAGACGCTGGAGCTGGGAAGCGTTAGGGTAAAGATCTTCGAACCATGGTTCCACGGGGTTGAGTACGATAGGACTGGATGGGTAACACCCATACTCATCGAGGTTAGGAACCGTAGAGTGTTCTACACAAGCGATTTGATGGGTCCCATAATCGAGGACTACGCGTATAGAATAGCTGATCTGAGACCAGAGATCGTTATAGCTGATGGTCCTCCAACCTACCTCTTCCCCTACATGTTCAACAGAATCAATCTCCAGCGAGCTATCGACAACGCTATCTACATAATCGAGAACGCTGTTCCAAAACTCGTTATCTACGATCACCATCTTCTCCGCGAAAAGAGGTGGAGGGAACGATTCGCACCAGTCTTTGAATGTGCTAAACGTGTTGGTGTAACGCTTCTAACGGCAGCGGAAGTACTTGGACAGAAACCGTTGATAGACACCATCACCTCTTCGTAAACACAGCGTTGAGGTTTAGAGGTAGAGGCATAGAATCGTAGGGAAGAGCGTTTGCAAGACTTCCATAGACCTCTTCCAATTCCCAACCACACGAACTAGCTATGCGTATCAACTCATCGATGCTGTAGACATTGATGCTCACCTCTACGTTCCCTAGGTACCTAAGGTAATCACCATGCTTTTCGAAGACCTTTATCGTTGTACGCACAACGCCCTGGACATAGTCGTAGCGATGCTCTTCGATAGTCATCGAATCACCGAAATCGTTGATCCAGTAGAGAGGTCCGTAACCAAGCAATCCATGGAGAAGCTGTAGCCTAATCTTATCGTAGTACCGAAGTATGAACAACTTTGCTCCACGCTTCGATACTTCGTAGCTACGACATAGGATCTCGCGATCGGTTTCACGATCGTATAGCCCGAAGACCGAACCCCAGTAGAACAGTACTGCATCGAAGGAATTCGACCTGAATACACCGTGTAGGAACCTTCCATCGGCAACCAAGGGATGGAGTAGTTGGTTCGGTGATCGTTCTCGAGATAGGCGATGAGCGTAGGAAACTAGGTTGGGTTCGATATCGAGGCAAACAACTTCGTAACCCATCTCAGCTAAGTGTATCGCTATCCTACCAATACCACAACCAGCATCGAGGACAAGACCCTTCTCTACACCATGCTTACGGAGAATAGATGCGATTTGATGAGCTTCAACTTCGGAGATCGGAAGGAGTTTCTCCAAAATTCTCTG